>JBNJDH010000184.1:0-6369 GCA_051744695.1 Bacteroidota bacterium
GTTTTCAGTTCAGGTTTTCTGTCTAAGAAAGCCATACAAAAAACCCCGGATCCTCCGCCCACATCCAGAACGGATTCAACACCTTCCAAATCGATTTTTGAAATTTGAGCGGGAGCCTGTTTCTTCCCCCTGTCGTGCATGGCATGAATAAATGCCCCCAACCATTCGTCGCCTCTTTCATTAATCTCTTCATCATGGGCAGGTTCCCCGGTTTTGACCACATCCGTCAAATGGCTCCAGGTGTTCCACAAATGCTCCGAGTGCATTAGTCCTGCCATATAATCGGGGCTGTTTCCTGAAAGATACCTCAGGCTATCCCCGGTATTGCTGAATTGTTCATCGTGCTTATTCAACAGCCCCAAAGCCACCAAAGCATTTAACAATCGTTCTGTGGCATTTTTATTTAGTCCTAATGCTTTTGAAATGGATTCAGAATTCTGGCTTCCCTCTCCTATAAATGTGAAAACATCTAATTGAAAGGCCGTTAAAATGATCCTGCTTTTCTGAAAGCCCATGACGGTTTCCCTGATTTCCTGCGGTCCCATAAATACAGTTTTTGATTAAAAATTGATGCTCAAAACTGCATAAATTGAGCCATTTCTGCAACACGTAAAATACGGATTGATTTGCCGGGCAGGGGATCACAATGGCTTTCCCCCGGAGGTGTGATTGGTTCCGGGTTTTTATTACCATGTGACAGAAGGGGCTGGCTTTATACTTTGTTCAGTTCCTGATAATGTCCTGATTTTAAAAATTATATTTTTCCCAGCAAGCACTATTTCATTTCTTCAATTAATGAACGCATGGGTTTCAACTCATTTATTGTAATGTCCCATTTGGGATAGTGGACTTTTCGCCCCCTGAGAACATCACCTCTTTTGCGATAAATGGCATTTTGTTTAAAATCTTTTTCATAATCCCAACCCACAATGTAAAGCGTATATCGCTCATTCCTAATTTGAAGTTTACAAAAGACATAAATGCCTATTGAAACATCTCTGTGTATCTGGTCATCAGTCACTTCACAACGCCAGTTCAACTGAGGCGTGTATTGATTCTCTTGAGTTTTCACGTCAATAACCAACCCATTCCTTGTTTTAAAATCACCATTATCAGGTCCATTGCCTACCTCTTCACCTAAATACTCTATGTCAATACCTTTAAGACCACACCAGTGTTGAAAACCATATTCACCAATATACCCAATTACAATTTTGTCGGTGCGTTTTTGTTTATCAAGCCTGCTATCGCGTGCATATTCGCCATTCGCAATCCGAATATTGGCATTTCGATATGCAAGATCAATTTGTTCTTTTGGGCACTCCCAAACGAAAAAGTCAGCTGTATTTGCCATCTTATTTTAATGTTTGTTCCAGCGTTTCTTTAAATTGATTCTCGGTTGCATTGTTGTAAAAAGGAATGCCTGTAATCAGGTATTTGTCCGTGTCTATCTTAATGGTTTTCTTTTCTTCTCCAATTTCTTTGAGAAAGTCGCTTTTCCATTTGTCATGGGCGACAAGGTGAGCGCCTTTGGGCTCAATAAATACCTGATAAGTAAGTCCTTCTCCGTCTTTTTGTTGGCAGAAGAGAATGAAGTCCGGCTCGAATGCACGTCCTTTTTTATCAAAGATTTTTACTTCTCTTTCATTACGGATAAGATAAATATTTTCAAATTTTTTCTCTAAATGCTCAAATCTGCGGGCAAACATCTTGACAAATTGCTTTTCCTCGCTTGTTCCGTAATTGGCGTTATACACATACCAGGGTGCATTGGCAACCAATTCCTCCTGACCGTGTGAACGTTCACTGTTTTTATGAACTTTTATTTCTTTGTCCCTGAAAACATTGCGCACATAATCATTGACATAATCAGAACCCTGGTATTCCGTAAGGTTTGATTTGATTTCCGATTCCATTGCTTCCAATAAACCCTGAATAGCGAATAAATAATCAGCATGGGTCAGATGGTTTAACCTCGATTGTGTGCCCCTAAACGTGATTTCCAAACCACCGATGTAATCGTTACTCTCAATAAAATTGGATAAGGAGCCAATATTGGGGAAGTATCTGACAATATTGGAAAAATGAAAAAACGGGTATTGAGAAATGGCAAAACGAATAACGTGCTTTGGGATCTCTGAAAGTTTTATGTCCTTTTGTTTTTGAATGCCCCCTTCGTATTCCTGTTCCAACTCAAAAAAGGCACTGGAAACTTTTCCGAATCCTGATGACAGTTGATGTTTATGATTTTTCCTTTTTACGCCCAAATCATCAAAGGATTTTACGCTTCCATAGTCTTTTTCAATCTTTTTGTTGAAAACAACTTTCCCTTTTCTGTAAAATTCAGTCTTTTTAAAGTCTGATTTTAAATGAAGCTTTTTCGTTTCAAGGTCGTCTTCATCAACGTATACACCCGTATCCACAAGCGCTTGCTTCAGTTCGGAAATATACTTGCTATCCTCTTTGGTATGATAGTACAATTCTTCAAGGATCTTTAAATCATTGGAATGATCATCATCAAATTTACGGGTATACGGATCTTGTCCTTCCTCCAATGTAAACGGATAATACCTGGCCCCCCGGCCTACCAATTGTGCTTCTGAAATGGTTGTTTTACCGGGTCTCCCTGCTCTGCCGTCCCGGCCTTCATACAGACGAACAATATCAAATAAATTCAAAACGTCCCAGCCTTCATTCAGTTTTTGAACAGCGAAAACAGCGCGAATTGGATTGTTTTCATTTTCAAGGGTATTTAAGCGTATTTGATTTATTTCCGCTTCTTTATCGTTGTTGGCACTCAGGCAATTTTCTTCTTTGAAATAAGATTGAATCCGTTTGGCAATTTCTTCATAATTGATGTTTTTTTTATCAAAATAGCTGAAGGCTTTCTGCACAATGGGGACTGCAGAGGTTTGTTGTATTTTGGTGATTTCTTCGGAAGAAAGGTTTTCAATGAGTTGGTGAAATCGTTGTTTATTTTGCTCAGATTCTTTAATTGTGCTTTTTGCTTTGAATAAAATGACCGGCTTTAAGTTGATGTTTTGCTCCGTGGCTAATTCCTGTCTGTATAAATTGAGCAATAAGGCTTGTATGATCCGTTCTTCGTCATCGTAAAACGAACGGATAAGGTTGATTTCTTTTGAATATTTATCCACCCTGAATTCGGCCAGATCATATTTGAAAATGACTTTATCCTGATATTTCTTAACCAGTTCACGACTTTCATAATCCATTGTAGCGGTGAATTCCAGCAAAATATTGTCGAAATTCTGTTTGTGTACTTTCGATACGGTTTTTTCCCAACTCCCAAAAAGATTTCCGTTGTTTTTTGTTCCGGAACTTAAATGATGGGCTTCATCTGCTATTAAAACCAGTTTTTTATCCGGAAAATCCTCGTAGGTAATGCTGTTTTCTTTGGTGTCGTTAAGGTCAATGTGCAATTGCTGTATCGTGGTAAATTTTATATTGATGTTTTCTGTGTCTGCTTCTTCAAAATTGTTTACTTCTTTAATTTGAACCTCTTTACCATTAACCACGATTTTATCGTTGAACAGGTATTTTTGAGCCTGGGGATTAAGAAAGTTATCTTTTGTTTTGTTGATGATATTGTTGCTGTTTACAAAAAATAAAAAGTTGCGATACCCTTTCTCATAAAGATAGAGAATCAACCCGGCCATTATCAAAGTTTTCCCGCTTCCGGTGGCCATGTTATACATCAAATGCATCGGTTTTTCGGGCTTGCCCTCAAAATCTTCATGATAGCAAAGCAAAAAACGCTGAAATGCTTCTCTTTGATATGGGCGACGACCGTAGCCGGGACGAAGATTGTCTAAAATGGTATTGGGGACTTCTGTGCGGGCAAATTCTCTTTTACCAAACTCCCGCACTAATGTTTCATATAGATAGGCCATCGTGCTATGATTCTTTTATTTGGTAAAAATCTCCGGTTACTTTCTTTTCTTCATCTGTGCAGGCAAAATCTTCATCTTCAAGCGATGAAAGATTCACATACAATTGGTTCTTATCCAGCAATTCAATCAGATGTTGTTTTTGTTGTGCTACAGACAGCTGTTTAAATTCTTCAATGTGCTCTTCCTGTTTTTTGATGTCCACGTTGTAATTCAGGAATGATCTTTCTTTCATTTGTTCCCAAATTTTTAACAACGTGTCGCTTTCTTTTGCCTCTTCAATTTTTTCAATGAAGGTTTGGTTGTATTCTTTAAGTTTAAAATAGGTATATGGGCTACCGGCAAATCGATTTTTGATAATTTGTTGCGTGTCCCCGAGTTGTTCTGTTATTATATATTGCCGATTCAAATAGTTAGCGACATATCCGGTGGTGCCACTGCCTGCAAAAAAGTCCAATACAATCTCATTTTCATTTGTATGGGCTTTAATGATGCGTTCAATAAGTTTATAGGGTTTCTCTGTCAAATAACCGGAACGCTTTTTCCCATCTGTTTTTATACGTGCAGCTACAGCGTGTTTCCACCAGGTTTTATTTTGAATGTTTTCATACTCATCATATAACGAAGCCATTTCTTTGATGAATTCTTCCTTTGTTCTCCCTAATTCCCACCAATCTTCAGGTACCTTTCCTTTTGTCGTATATCCACCGCTTACATCAGCATTCATTTCGTTATTAAACCCCCCAACATGAACCTCTGAAGTCATTCTGACATCATCGCTGTTAAATGTCCAATTCTCTTCAGAATTGCTATACCATAATAAATTATCATGTTTTCTGTTGTATTGTTTCATCCTGGGCGATCCCGGACCATGATAGGCCCAAATTATTTCATTACGAAAACAATCTTCCCCGAAAATATTATCCATCAGAATTTTGGCATAATGGATTTCATTCCAGTCCAGGTGAATTATAATGCTTCCATCGTCCTTTAAAAGCCGCTTTGCGATGTGCAATCTGCTTTTCATGAACGTGAGCCAAGTGGAGCGCTTAAACTTATCATTATACCCAAAGCTGTCCCCGCCGGTATTGTAAGGCGGGTCAATATAAATGAGCTTAACTTTGCCGGCAAATTCCTTTTTTAAAGAGTGCAAGGCAAGTAAATTGTTTCCCTCAATGATTAAATTGTCGGTGATTGTATCTTCCGGTAGTCCCCGTTTCCTGTTTCGTTCTGCATTGCGACTGAATTTTTCAAATGTATGTGCTCCTTCTTTGTCGTAAGATTTGGCATCTGTTAAAACTTTTGGCTCGAGCAATTGCGTAATTTCATCTTGTGCAAGGGTCTCGTTAAAAAAAATTTCTTCACGCTTTTGCTCCGCACGGCTTTGTCCGCCTTCCAGTATGCAATCTTTAAACGGCCATACCAAAGCCACTTCGTTACGCTGTTTCAGGTATTTCCCGTCAATCGTTAAACCCACTTTGTTTTTAAACCGGGTATAGCTGTCGTTCAGGAAATTTTTATGTTCGAGGTACTGAATAAACAGGTTTTGGTTAAAAACCACGGTCCCTTTTACTTCAACAAAGAATTTTTCCTTTAATTCCGGATTGTCCAGCAGCAATCCAATCAATTCTTCATCAAAGTTTCGGGCTTTATTCACAACCACCCACTTTTTCAGTTCGCCATCATCTGTCACGAAGTTAGGCTCTTGTTTAAGTTGTGCTTCTAAGGTTTCGTATAGTTGCATCTTTAATCATCCGTTTTATCAACATGTCAAAAATAGCAATTCACGACGAGAGGGGATGCAATAACCGGGGACTTTTGCAAACGGAAAGTCCAGCCCGCAGTTCGTAGCTTGAAATGAGCCAAATGCGGGCTGGCGATTTTTATATTCCTTTCTCAATGGAGCAAGGTTACCATTGTGGGTGGCTTTTTCTTCCTGAGCCACAACAGATGGCAATATAAGGCGGCCGGGGCTTTCAA
The DNA here is from genome assembly GCA_051744695.1 of Bacteroidota bacterium. Classification (GTDB taxonomy): domain Bacteria; phylum Bacteroidota; class Bacteroidia; order Bacteroidales; family Marinilabiliaceae; genus Marinilabilia. Next base: position 5,889 of record JBNJDH010000184.1, read on the forward strand.
CCCGCTAAGATTGTGTCAAGCCGTGAGCGGGTAACAAGGAAAAACGAAGCTTGCAATATGCTATGGAGCCCCGGGAAGCGTATTGCAGCTTTGTTGTAGTGCGTTTTATCTACGCTTTAGTCTTTTAAAAATTCTTGAGACAGGATTTGCACCTGCTGTCAATCATCATCTAATTTCAAAGATCTTGGCCTTATTCCAAAGATTTCGGCTTGCGAAACCGTTCTCCATTCTATTGAGTGTTGCGGTTTCTCTCAGCGTACACGTCCCGACTATATGCGCCTGGGCGTGGCTTTCAGACCAGCTGTGGATTTATCAGCTTGAAAGCATGGAAGAGGGAAATGCGGAACCCTCAATATGCTGTGGATACCACGGCTGGCGTATGATAGCTTTGTTGCCGGCTGGCATTCTATACTATTTTTTCAATTCATAATTTGTACTTCTTCCTCCTTCGGGTTCCTTTTGTAATATGTTCTTATTTATC
>JBNJDH010000185.1:0-6362 GCA_051744695.1 Bacteroidota bacterium
AAAATAAAGGTCCGCCCTTTAAATTTATATTGGGTGCCCACCGGATTTTGCATCCAGGCATTGGCCACAAGGATCCAGACGGCACTCAGACTGGCGCCAATGGCCGTGAGCCATGTGGCCGTCAGGTGAAAGCGTTTGCTGACTTTGTTCCAACCGAAGAACATCACGGCAATAAAGGTGCTTTCAAGAAAGAAAGCCATGATGCCTTCGATGGCCAGGGGCGCCCCGAAGATGTCGCCTACAAACCAGGAATAGTTGCTCCAGTTGGTGCCAAATTCAAATTCCAGGATGATGCCTGTGGCCACGCCGATGGCGAAGTTGATGCCAAAAAGTTTCATCCAGAATTTGGTGATTCGTTTCCATTCCGGGTCGCCGGTCTTAACGTAAAGGGTTTCCATGTAGGCCATAATGAAGGAAAGGCCCAGTGTTAACGGCACAAACAACCAGTGGAACATGGCCGTTAATGCGAATTGCCCTCTTGACCAGTCAACAAGTGTGAAGTCAATGTTTTCAAGCATTTTCTTTGACGTTTAATCGTTAGGTGTTTGATCTTTTTGTTGTTGGGATGGTTCTGTATGGTCTGATGGATTGGTGATGTGCTCGATGACATGCCGGGCCCGTTCTTCATCGTCCGAAAAGTTGGTTTTCATAACGTCCTGAAAGAAAAACAGGCGCAGGACGACAAACATGATGAAGAGTTTAAGCAGAATAATAGCCCACATGGTTCGCGCCCAGGACGGCATATTCCGGAAACCGGTAATGTAAAAGTCAGCTATTTTTTTCAGTTTCCTCATAAGCAGTTTTGTATCTTGTTTGGTTCTCAGAGAAAAAATAACTCTGGCGGAAATCGTGTTTTACTTTAAACTTTTCCGGTGCCGTATAAGTTTGCTTTTCAATATAGCGAAAAATTGCTGTATTGATAAAAAAGTTAAAGGATTTTCACATTCACTAAAGTATAAAATTAATCAGGAACCCGAATGCTTGAAAGGAGAGATGATTTAATTTAGAATAAGACTAAAGATTTAAAAAGGGGGTAAGTCTCAGAAATTCAGGGTTTCTTTGAGCTTTTGATAGCCACTTCGGCTAATCCGAAGTCGTTGCCCTTCTGTTGTAATCGCCATGTAGGAGTCCTTGTCATAGGGCTCGAGTCGTTCTACATACGAGATGTTGACGATGTAAGACCTGTGTATGCGGACAAACCGGGATGGGTTCAGGTGGTTTTCGTAATATTTCATGGTCTGGGCCTTCAGGTGACGTGCATCTTTGGTGTGGATCATGACATAATCTTCGCAGGCTTCGATATAGCGAATTTCCCCGACGGGAATGACATGAATTTTGTTGCCGGTTTTGGTTACGATGCGTTCCAGCTTCGCCGGGGAGGCTTCCATGTGTTTTTCGAGAACTTGTCTGCTGTCGGTGGATCGCCCCGATTGCAGTTGCTCCAGTGCTTTTTCAACGGCCTGATTGAACCGGGTCCGTGAATAAGGTTTGAGGAGGTAGTCTACAGCGCTCATTTCAAAAGCCTTTAGTGCGTATTGATCGTAGGCGGTGGAAAAGATCACCACAGGTTCGTGATCAAGCACTTCAAGCAATTCCAGCCCGGAGACCTTGGGCATTTGTATATCCAGGAAGAGGAGGTCGGGGTTGTGTTCCTGAATGGCTTTCAGTGCTTCAAAACCATTGCTGCACTCCCCCGCAATCCGGATGTTGGGATGCTCAGATAGAAAAGAGCGGATCATAGCTCTTGCAGGGGGTTCGTCGTCGATGATCAGGGCTGTGTAAATTTTTTCGGGGTTCATAGTTTTTAAGTTTTTGGAAGCATGAACCTGACTTCAAATTCATTGTTCTGACGGGTTATGGACATCAGGTCTTTTCGGTTATAAAATAAAAGCAATTTGTTTCGCACATTTTCCAGTCCGACCCCGGTTCCTTTTTTCGGTGTGCAGTCGGGGTCAAAATTGTTGGTTACAGACAATAGCAGGGTCCCGTCTTTGATACAGCAATTTGTGCGGATTCTCACAGGATCAATGCTCTCATAAAGTCCGTGTTTGATGGCATTTTCATAAATGGGTTGAAGCATCATGGCAGGAACCGGCCAGTTGTAACATTCAGCCGGTATGTGGAATTCGGCGTTTAGCCGTTCTCCAAATCTTACCTTCTCAATGTCCAGATATCGCTTCATGTTTTTGATCTCATCTTCCAACGGGAGCAACGATTCGTTGTTGTTGCGGAGCGAGTATCTCAGGAAATCAGACAATTGGGTCAGCATTTCACGGGCTCCGTCTGGATCGGAAATGGTAAGGGAGCTGATGGAATTGAGGCTGTTAAAAAGAAAGTGGGGGTTGAGCTGGGCTTTCAAAGCTTTTAGCTCCGCTTCTTTCACCAGTTTTTTCAGCTTTTCTTCCCGTAAATTTTTTTCTTCGAGATACCGGTAAAATCCCAAAAAGTGATAAAAGGCTATGAGCAGGACCATCAAAAGAGCCCCTATTGTAGCCCGAAACGGGAAGCTGCCTCTTGTAAATTCTATATAGGTGCTGTCCTGACCAAGGAACAACTTTGTAAGGAAGAAGGAGCTCCCCAGCCAAAGAACCAGCGTAATGACCGCTGTGGCTGAATGATGGAAGAAGTGATACCACAAAGGTTTCCCGTTTCCCCCGTGTGATGCTCCTTCATCGGGGTAAGCCAGTGGGAAATAAAGCGCCAGGGAAAAGATCATAAGGATTCCGTTGTAAATAAGGGAATCGATGATGGCGGCCCTGGCCGATACGGGTGTGTGATGAAATAAGAACCCTGTATGGACCACAATAAGGAAAAACCATCCGGCCAGATAGGGGTAAAAAACTTTTCGATTAGCCAATATCGGATGCAGCATATCCGGAAACTGTGAGGGTTAATAATTCGCGATTTCTCCACCTCCAAAGATGGCTACCCCCTTGATTTTTAGTGTCTGTCCTGATGGGACCTCGCCCGGATTGTAGATCCGCTTGTCAGCAAATCCCCCCAGAATGCTTACAACTTCAATCTGGATGTTCCAGTCGCGGGGAACCACCAGTTTGGTGCCTCCGAAAATGTTGACGATCTGCATAACTGCCCCCTCCGGCGCTATCCGGGAATTGTTGAAGTAAAGTTCATTGCCCCCGAAAATTGACGTGACCTCTCCTCCTGTAAAATGGTCGGTTTCAATGCGCCTGATGTTTTCACCGAATATAGCCACTTCTTCTAACTGTTCGTTTGCGTGTGTTTCTTCTGATTTTTGAGGAGTCCTGTTTTTTCGTTTTTGATGCCCGGTTATAAACAGTACACCGGCCAGGATCAGCAAGACGGGCCAGAGTTTGCCGATTTCGATTTGTAATTGCGGAAAGATGTCGGGCCAGATGAAAATGACCCATAAGATTGCAAATATCAAAGCCGGCGTGTGTTTTCGGTTGATCACATTGATGATGGCAATGATCATGAATATGGAAGGCCATTGAAAAATGATGTCCCATAGGTGTTGAGGGATGAATCCCAGATTACCGGCCAGCAGGATTAATCCCAGTAGAACCAGGACGATGCCGGTTGTGGAGTAGCGGGATTTTTTGGTTGAATGTGGATTTTGAAAGGATGTCATGAGCTTACAAGTTTTTGTGAAATGCACGTGAGTTTATGTGGCTGGGCTTAGGATATTGCAGGGAATTATGGGGAATACCCGAAACAAAAATAATATCATTTTTCCCGGTTTGATCATTCTTTCGATGAAAGCCCTGATTTGAAAGGATGAATGACGATCAAAAAGACTATTAAAAAAACCTTTTTAAATGAGTTTTGGGCGAGATTGTCATTTTTTAACCTGAAAAATTTGATAAATGTAATTAAAAGCAATAATTTTGCTTTCGGTTATTAAGTAAAAATGTCTATTAAAAAAGATGGTGTAAGTAATGGTTGGTCGACAGACATTCCGATCTTCCATTCATGTATTATCTCCTTAAAAAGAATTCAGTATGCAACAACGTTTTCCAAAAGTTCAGGGGTTGTACGATCCGGCCAATGAACATGACAATTGTGGGATCGGTTTTGTCGCACACATCAAAGGGAAACAATCCAATGAAATTGTGCGAAAGGGGTTGGAAGTTTTGGAAAATATGACCCACCGGGGAGCCGAGAGTGCCGATAACAAATCGGGTGATGGTGCCGGTATTTTGATGCAGATTCCGCATGATTATTTTAATACATTTGATTTTGATCTGCCTCCGGCCGGGAAATACGGTACAGGATTGATCTTTCTTCCCTCCGATCCGGATGAGGCCCGTGTTTGTCTGGAAGAACTGAACCGCAACATCGTGAACGAAGGGCTTGAGCTCATTGGTTACCGTGATGTTCCGGTCAATCCCGATGCCATCGGAGAGATTGCCCGCAGCAGTGAACCGCTTATACGGCAAATTTTTGTGACCGGCCCGATGAGCGAACAGGATACTCTGGAAAGAAAGCTGTTTCTTGTCCGCAAGATGACGGAAAGTTCCATTCGAAATTCGGATATTTCCTCACGGGAGGGTTTTTATATCGTGAGCCTCTCAACCAAGATATTCATTTATAAAGGGATGCTTACGCCGGTCCAATTGAGGGAGTATTTCAATGATCTTCAGGATTCTCGGATTGCCAGTGCCATTGCACTGGTTCACTCGCGTTTCAGTACCAATACATTTCCTACATGGGATTTGGCCCAGCCTTTTCGCATTCTGGCCCATAACGGTGAAATCAATACCATACAGGGAAACCGGCTTTGGATGCAGGCCAGGGAAGGCCTTCTCTCTTCCGATCTTTTCGGGGAAGATCTGCAGAAATTGTTCCCCGTGATTGAAGGCGGAAAGAGCGATTCGGCCTCCCTCGACAATGTGTTGGAATTTCTGGTGCTGGCGGGGCGTTCATTGCCCCATGCCCTCACCATGCTGATTCCGGAGTCATGGAATGATAAAAATCCCATTCCGCCGAGCCTGAAAGCTTATTATGAATACCACAGTGTGATCATGGAACCCTGGGACGGGCCTGCCTCCATTGTCTTTTCTGATGGTCGCTATATTGGCGGGACGCTCGACCGAAATGGCCTGCGCCCTTCACGCTATGTCATCACCGATGATGATATGATCGTGATGGGGTCAGAAGTTGGGGTTCAGTCTTTCCCGGCCGATAAAATAGTATCCAAAGGCCGGCTGAAACCCGGTAAGCTCTTGTTGGTTGATACCCAGTTGGGGATCATCATTCCCGATGAAGAGATCAAGGCTCAATTGTCTCGCCGGCATCCATTCGATAACTGGCTGAAAGAAAACCGGATCAGCCTGAAAGACATTGAGGTCCGGCAAAGGGTCTCCTCCAAGTTGGGCGACAAATATGACATGTATCTCAAAGCCTTTGGGTACAATAAAGAAGATGTCAACTTTATAATCAATCCCATGGCCAATGAGGGTGTGGAACCGGTGGGTTCAATGGGGAATGATTCTCCCATGTCGGTTTTTTCGGACAAGCCGCAACGGTTGTTTAGTTACTTCCGGCAGCATTTTGCCCAGGTAACCAACCCGGCCATTGATCCCATCCGGGAAGGACTTGTGATGTCTTTAACCAATTACATCGGTTCTGTATCCAAAAACTTGTTGGTTGAGAGTCCCGAACACTGCCGGTCGGTCAAATTTACCAGTCCGCTGATCACCAATACCGACCTGGGGAAGATCAAAGATTACCGCCGCGAAGAGTTTACGCATGTGACCATTCCTATGTTGTTTCCGGCTTCTCGGGGTGCAGAAGGGTTGAAGCAAGCCCTTGAGGAAATTTGCCAGGCAGCCGAAAAAGCGGTTGATGAAGAGAAGAATTATATCATTCTCAGCGATCGAGGTGTCAGCATGGAAAATGCAGCGATCCCTTCTTTGCTGGCTACTGCAGCGGTCCACCACCATTTGATTAAAGCCCGCAAGCGGATGCAAGCCGGGCTTATCGTGGAGACTGGTGAAGCCCGTGAGGTTATGCATTTTGCCTTATTGCTCGGTTACGGGGCCAGTGTGATCAATCCTTATGTTTGTTTTGCCACCATCAACGATGAGGTGGAAAAAGGAAACATTGAAGGTTCTTACAGTGAAGCACGAGAGCGATACATCAAAGCCGTGGACAAGGGACTTATGAAGGTCCTCTCCAAAATGGGGATATCGACCCTGCGCAGTTACCATGGGGCCCAGATATTTGAAGCCGTGGGAATCTCCAATGAGATCATTGATCAATATTTTACCGGAACTTCATCCCGGATAGGGGGCGTCGGATATGAGGAAATTGCCCGTGAAGCCCTTGCTTTTCACCAAAAAGCATTTGATGAGCAATTGCCCCCCGGCCCGTTCGATAAT
>JBNJDH010000186.1:0-6338 GCA_051744695.1 Bacteroidota bacterium
TCGTTTTCCGGGATCTGCCAGTCGATGTTCAGGTGCTGGTCCCGGAAATTAATGCCCCTTTCGGATTCTTTATTGTAGTAGTTGTCGCATTTGTACGAAAACACAGCTTCTTCACTCAACACGGAGAATCCATGGGCAAATCCCCGGGGAATATAGAATTGGCGATGCGTTTCTTCGGACAATTCAAGGGCCAGGGATTCCCCGAAAGTGGGTGATCCCTCCCGCAGATCGACAGCTACATCCAGTACCTTCCCCTTCAGCACCTGGATGAGTTTTCCCTGCGAGTAAGGGGCCAATTGATAATGAAGCCCCCGGACAACCCCACGAACGGAGGAAGAAATGTTGTCCTGTACAAACTCGGTCCGGATGCCATGTTCCTGATATCTTTGAAGGTTGTATGATTCAAAGAAATAACCACGATCATCTTTGAATACATCGGGTTCCACGATCAGTAGACCGGGTATTTTGGTTTTCAAAATTTGCATAAAGTCGTTTTCAAAGTTGTTTTTGGATGCTTTTGAGGTTTTGTCCGGCAATTTTGATTAGGTATTGTCCGTAGTCATTCTTCTTGAGGGGGGCGGCCAGTTCAAGAAGTTGTTCACGAGTGATATACTCTTTTTTGTAGGCGATCTCTTCTATGCAGGCAATCTTCAACCCCTGCCGTTTTTCAATGGTTGCAATGAAGTTGGCAGCCTGCAACAAACTGTCATGAGTGCCGGTGTCAAGCCAGGCCATCCCCCTGCCCAGAAGTTTGGTCTTCAGGCGTTTCTCTTTCAGGTAAAGCTTGTTAAGGTCTGTGATCTCCAGTTCGCCCCGGGGACTTGGTTGCAGTGTGGCAGCTTTTTGGGCTACATCCGGGGGATAAAAATAGAGCCCGGTTACGGCATAATTGGATTTGGGCTCTTCGGGTTTTTCTTCAATGCTCAATACATTGCCTTTCTCATCAAAATCTGCCACTCCGTATCGTTCGGGATCATTGACATAATAACCGAAAATGACGGCTTCATTACCTGTGGATGATACATTTTGAAGAATCCGGCTGAATTCATATCCATAGAAGATGTTGTCGCCAAGGATCAGGCAAACCGGACTGTCGCCAATAAATTCTTTCCCGATGATGAAAGCCTGGGCCAATCCGTCAGGGGAGGGTTGCTCGGCGTATTCAAAATGCATTCCCCACCTGGAACCGTCACCAAAAAGGCGGCGATAGAGCGGCAGATCCTCCGGGGTGGAGATGACCAATATTTCCCGTATGCCGGCAAGCATCAAAACCGAGAGGGGGTAATAGATCATCGGTTTGTCATAAACGGGAATGATTTGTTTCGAGATGCTTTGTGTGGCCGGGTAAAGGCGTGTTCCTGAGCCTCCGGCCAGAATGATTCCCTTGTATTGTGCCATAGGGGGTATTGGTTTTTTTGATAGGGTGATAATAAAATAGTCCGTTAAGCTTTTGCAAAAACTTGTGGGTTAGTTATTTGAAAATTGCATCCAACTTCTGCCTTCTGCCTTCTGCCTGGCAAGCTTCTGCCTACACTATTGACTAAATTCCAACCACTAAAAAGGATGCTCTATTCCACAGCCCCTTTTTTCAATAGTTCTTCAAAATAGGCAATGGTTTTGATCAGTCCCTCCCGCAACTGGACATTCGGACTCCAGTTGTCGAGTTCCTCGCGAGCCAGAGAGATATCAGGTTGGCGCTGAACGGGATCATCTTCGGGCAGGGGTTCATACACGATTTGTGAAGATGAGCCTGTCAGATCAATGATCTCCCGGGCCAGTTCAAGCATGGAAAATTCATTCGGGTTGCCGACGTTTACCGGTCCGTAAAAATCATCCCTTGTGTTCATCATGCGAAGGGTCCCTTCCACCAAGTCGTCAACATATTGAAAACTACGGGTTTGCGTGCCTTCGCCGAAGATGGTAATGGGTTCGTTTTTCAGGGCCTGGACAATGAAGTTGGAGACGACCCGACCATCGTGTGGATGCATTCTTGGACCATAAGTGTTGAAGATCCGGATGATCTTGATCCGTACCTGGTTTTGACGGTGGTAATTCAGAAAAAGGCTTTCCGCACATCTTTTCCCTTCGTCATAACAGGAACGGATTCCGATGGGATTTACATTTCCCCAGTAATCTTCAGTTTGGGGATGTATCAGTGGATCGCCATAAACTTCACTTGTAGACGCCTGCAATATTTTTGCCTTGATGCGTTTGGCCAGCCCAAGCATATTGATGGCTCCCATCACCGAGGTTTTGATGGTTTTGATGGGGTTAAACTGGTAATGAATGGGTGAAGCCGGACAAGCCAGGTTGTATATTTCATCCACTTCGGCAAAGTAGGGATGGGTCACATCATGCCGGACCATTTCAAAAAAATGGTTGTCCATCAGGTGACTGATGTTTTGCTTGGACCCGGTGAAATAGTTGTCCAGGCAAAGGACATCATGCCCCTGATTGATGAGCCTCTCGCAAAGATGTGACCCGATAAACCCCGCACCGCCGGTAACTAAAATGCGCTTCATTTAGGTGAGTTTTGATTCATTCAGCGAACGACCTACTCCGAAGTAATCGAAATCATTTTCTTTCATTTCGTCCTTTTCATAGATGTTGCGGCCGTCAAATACCACTTTATGATTCATCAGTTTTCTCATGACATTGTAGTTGGGAGTGCGAAATTCCGGCCATTCGGTGACCAGTAGAAGCCCGTCCGAATCAATCAGGGCATCATAAGGATCCTGCCCGTATGTAATGTCGTCGCCAAATATTTTCCGGGCTTCATCCATGGCCACCGGATCGTAAGCTTTCACATTGGCACCGGCTTTCAGTAAGGCATTAATGATTACGATGGCCGGGGCTTCGCGCATGTCATCGGTATTGGGTTTAAAGCTGAGGCCCCAGAGTGAAAATGTTTTTCCCGCCAAACCGTCTTTGAAGTATTGTTTGACTTTGTCCGCCATAAGGCGTTTCTGATCCTCGTTGATGTCTTCTACGGCCTGAAGCAGACGTAACGGGTATTTGTAGGCGTTTCCGGTGCGAATGATGGCCTTAACATCTTTAGGGAAACAACTTCCGCCATAGCCGATTCCCGGATAAATAAATTTGTACCCGATGCGGCTGTCGCTGCCGATTCCCTGTCGGACCATGTTGACATCGGCTCCTACCAATTCACAGAGGTTGGCAATATCGTTAATAAAACTGATCTTGGTTGCCAGCATTGCATTGGCGGCATATTTGGTGAGTTCCGCCGATGGAATATCCATGAAATAAATGGGGTGATTGTTGAGCAGAAAAGGCTTGTAAAGCCTGCGAATGATTTTTTCGGCTTCCTCGTCATCAGTCCCTACAATGATGCGGTCGGGCTTAAGGAAATCGTCAATGGCGCTTCCTTCTTTCAGGAACTCGGGATTGGATGCCATATAGAAAGTGATGTCCTCTTTTCTGTTTTCCAGTTCAGTACTTATGGTTTTCCTGACTTTTTCTGCTGTTCCGATGGGGACAGTACTTTTTGTCACAACCACCATGCTATGATCCATGTGCTTACCAATTTCTTTGGCTACAGCCAGCACATGGCGGAGATCGGCGCTTCCGTCCTCACCGGGAGGTGTTCCTACAGCGATGAAAATGACATCAGCCTGGTCCAGGCTTTCTTTCAAACTTGTGGAAAAATGAAGTCGGCCTTTTTCCACGTTGGTTTTGATCATTGTTTCCAGGCCTGGTTCATAAATGGGAACCATGCCTTTTTTCAGCTTGGAAATTTTTTCGTTGTCGATGTCAACACATGTGACATTAACCCCTGTGTCGGCAAAACAAGTGCCGGTGACCAGGCCCACATAGCCTGTGCCTACAATAGATATCTTCATAGATGTTTGTTTTTTTGACTTTATTGGCCAAAAATAGAAAATTTATTTGGGAGGTGCCATTAATTGTGCTGTTTCGCTACAAAGTCTGCATATTGTTGATCCACCCCCTTGATGTGATTGATGAGCCATGATTTCAGGAAATTGGTCACTTCCAGGGTGAGGAGCATCTTCCCGTTTTTCAGTTTTTCGTAGTAACCATTGATCTTGTCAACGTACTCCTGGTGTGCCTGCTTGTGTTCTTCTAGTCCGGGAAAATCTAAGGAAGCCATGAATTCTTCTTCATTTTTGAAATGATACTTGGTGTAATCGATCATGGCTAGGATCAACTCCTCCAATTTTTCCTTTGATTTTCCGGCCTTCAGGCCTTCATAAAAATCGTTGAGAATCTCGATCCAGCGTTGATGTTCTTTGTCTAAACTTTCGTTTCCCACTGAGAGGTCTTCTGTCCATCGAATAAGCATAGCGTTTGGTTTTTATTAATTAGTGTTTTTGTCAGAAATGTGCGACAATAGACCGTTAGATTTTTAGATTTAAGATATGAGATGAATCATATAAAATTAATAATCAGTATCTTATCAGAAATAATGCGTGTCTTGTAAACAGCTAAAAATCAGATGTTTTCAAAAGTTTAACGGACTGTTGTGCGATAAACTTTTTATCAAAAGAGGCGGGTGGTTTTGAAAATATCATTCAAAGATAGAATTTTCGGGCCAGATTTTTTATAAAAAATGGGGGGATAAAATCTTCCCTGTTTTGACGAGAATCTATAAATTAATGAGTTTAAAGCAATCTACCACTGTTTCCATGAATTTCCAGGGCCATAGTGGGTGTTAATTTTTTATGATTTGCGGCAGAATGGTCCTTTTCATTTCCGAAAATTTGGTATGTTTAGGTTCAGAATATCAGTGTTATGGGCTTCATTTTGCCTGTTTGCAGGAACATTACATTTTAATTTTAACGATCTGTTTTTGGCGTGGAATTTGACAATAATCCATGAATCATGTAAATTTAGTTGAATGACAAAAGGGTAGAAAAATTTTGTAATGTTCTTGTTTTGTGAGAAAAGTTCCTATTTTTGCAGCGAATTTATCAATATAATGTCTAACCAATAGATTTTGCGAGGTTTAATTAATGGCAGAATTTGAAGAAAAAGAAAATCTCCAGGAGCAACAAAGTGAAGCTTCTGAAGTGAACGAAAAAATTGAGGAGCAGACTCCTCAAGCTGAAAACACTGAAGACGAAGAGTCTCAGGTTAAAACTGTTGAAACGGCTGATCCTGATTTTGACTGGGATAAGTATGAAAACGGCGATCTGGTTAAAGAAGCCAAAGGTTCCGAAAAAGAAGAACTCGAACAGCTTTATGACAAAACATTGTCTACCATCTCTGAAAAAGAGGTGATCGAGGGAACCGTAATTGCCATGAACAAGCGTGAGGTTGTGATCAACATCGGCTTCAAGTCAGATGGTATTGTCAGCCGCAACGAATTCCGTTACAACCCTGACCTGAAAGTGGGCGACAAGGTCGAAGTTTATGTGGAAAGCCAGGAAGACCAGAAAGGTCAGTTGGTGCTTTCACACAAAAAAGCCCGGGCACTCCGCTCGTGGGACCGTGTCAATGAAGCCCTTGAAAAAGACGAAGTTATTCAGGGATACATCAAGTGCCGCACAAAAGGTGGTATGATCGTTGATGTATTCGGCATTGAAGCCTTCCTTCCGGGCTCACAGATTGATGTGAAGCCTATTCGCGACTACGACATGTACGTCGGTAAAACTATGGAATTCAAGGTTGTGAAAATCAACCCCGAATTCAAAAATGTGGTTGTTTCGCATAAAGCACTTATTGAAGCTGAGCTGGAACAACAGAAAAAAGAAATTATCTCCAAACTGGAGAAAGGGCAGGTTCTCGAAGGAACTGTCAAAAACATCACTTCTTACGGAGTATTTATCGACCTTGGTGGTGTAGACGGACTGATTCACATCACCGACCTTTCGTGGGGTCGTGTATCACATCCCGAAGAAATTGTGCAGCTTGACCAGAAGCTTAATGTCGTTATTCTCGACTTCGATGATGAGAAGAAACGAATTGCCCTTGGTCTGAAACAACTGACTCCCCATCCATGGGATTCACTTGATCCCAACCTGAAAGTGGGTGACGTTGTCAAAGGAAAAGTTGTTGTGATGGCCGATTATGGTGCATTTGTGGAAATTGCACCCGGTGTTGAAGGTCTGATTCACGTTTCAGAAATGTCATGGTCGCAGCACTTGCGTAGTGCTCAGGACTTCCTGAAAGTTGGTGATGAGGTGGAAGCTCAGATCTTGACCCTCGATCGTGAAGAGCGGAAGATGTCATTGGGCATGAAGCAGCTTAAGCCCGATCCCTGGGACAATATCGAAGAGAAATACCCCGTGGGCAGTCAGCACAAGGCCAAAGTGCGGAACTTTACCAACTTCGGTGTTTTTGTTGAGATCGAAGAAGGT
>JBNJDH010000187.1:0-6337 GCA_051744695.1 Bacteroidota bacterium
TCGTCTCCTTTATTGCAATCTTCGAGGAGTTGTGTGATGTTGTTTTGGTCATTCCCCTGCATACTCATCGTGGTTTAATGGGTGTTTAAATTCCGGAATTATAAAAAACCCTTAAATAAGTAACCAGATACCTAAATAATTGTTTTAAAAAACCTGGTTGTTATACAATCGAGTCTGCTGAAAATTCAGTTCGTTGCATTGTACGGGGGAAGGGGCTAAGGTGGGTTGTGATCTGCCCTGGAACCACCATGCTAAAACATGGTGCTAGCCTCATGACTTCTACATTAGCAGAATTTGTATTTTATGAGAATAACTCCATGCTTTAGCATGGTGATTTCTTCCAATAGACATGGCATCCGATTAATATCCTCAAGATGAATGGTGCCTTACACATCGAACACGTCCTGGTCTTTGATATAAATCGTTGTGCAGGAAATCAGCAAACCGACTAATTCCGCAGGGATGATGAATTTTTTTCCAAAATAACAAAATGTGAGGGTGGCAGAAAGCACAAAAAAACCGCCCCTTCCAATTGAAAGAAGGGGCGGTTTTTTAATGTGACAATTGTTCGTTAGTCTTTTGGGCCTTTCGTTATCAAAAGAAATAACTACGGGCTAATGATTAACGACTAATTTACTTATATCTGGAAATCTAACGTCCCATTGATGTGAAATAGTGTTTGCAAACAGAACTTTAAGGCTCCAGTAACTTCTTCTCAACTTTCTGCCCCCGTGGGTTGATGTAGAAATCGTCTCCATCCACCTCAACTTTGGCACGTCCCCTTTTGAAATTGGATTTGTAGCTGTCATAGTCAAAGCCGGTCATTTTATCACCTGCCTCATTGATTACACCCCATTTTCCCCATCTTTTAACAAATGCATAGCCTTCAGAAAAAACCCCTATAGACTGACATTTTCTGAACACCCGCTCTTGGGTTTCACTGACGTAAAACCACCTTTTACGTTTTTTAAGAGCAATCATGCTGTTGCCGGTTCTTACCCAGGCATCATCATACCAGTCGTCGGAAAGCATATTTCCCTTTACGTCAATGACTGCGAATTCTCCTTTTTTGTTTTCGATCGCAGCCATGCCATTGATGGTTCCCTTCACACCGTGGTATTGGTATGGAAGGACTATGTCACCTTTGGTGTCAATAGCACCCCATTTTCCGTCCAGGTTCTGAACAAAGCAAACACCTTTGGTATAGGCCATCATCGATTTAAACTCTCCTTTTATAAATTCCCCATTGGAATTCATAACGCGCCATTTACCATCTTTCATCAGGGCAGGCCCGGGATTCCTGGAAGGCGCCCATCCATCTTCGTACCCTTCATTTGTAAGTGGTTCGCCATCCCTCGATAAAACATTGAATTTGCCTTCCTGGTTTTCTACCAATATCATATCATTGATAATACTGGTTTTTTTATATTTACACGGCAATACCATCTGTCCGGTGGTGTCCATTACACCCCATTGGTCTTTTGTGCATTCTATGGGCACAATGCCGTTTACAAACGATCCGCCACTCACTATCCAGTCGCCAACAAATTCTCCCTTGTTGTTAAAGTTTCGCCATTTGCCGTCTTTTTTTAACGGGATCATGATGTTATCAAAATCTTGATAATAAGAGTCATACCATTCTTTGGTGAGTAGCTCTCCTTTCAGGTTGATCACCCCGTATTTATCTTTGTATTTTACGGGTGCCATTCCGTTATGGAACCAGGCCAGCTCCCTGAAATCAATCATGCCGGCTTTCAACTCGTTGGCTTTGCGGCAATACTTAAGTCCGTTTTCAACATTGGCTTTTAAAGTCTTTAATCCGATACGTTTGCAAAATTCAGCATCGTTTTTATTGAGTTCAAAGGCCTCATCATAAAATTGGGCAGCCTTGTCCAGGTCATAATCCAAATAGTTGTCGCCAAGTAACTCCAGTATATGGACATTGTCGGATCCGAGTTCATAAGCTTTCGCAAAATAATCCTTTGCTTTATCGTGCTTGCCGAACGATTTCATACTATATCCCATGCCCATGGCCATTACCTCGTGTGGCTCGTTGACTTCATAAACCAGATCAAAGTATCTCGTGTCCAAAGCAAAAAAAAGTTGCTTTTGGTTATTTATCTCCTGTGGTGCGAGCTTAAGAAGTCCGTCTTGCTCGGTTGCCACAAGTCCGTTTTCCAAACATTTGAAATACACGGGGTAACCGAAAGAAACTGTGTCCGCCTGCAGCTGGAATTGTTGACGTTTATTGCCTTCTTGATAGGGCTCAAGAGCAATCTTCCCGTTTTGTTTGGCTGTTAAAACATCATTCGTTTTGGAATGCTCAATAGCAAATGCATTTTTCGGATTGTTCAAAGGCTTAAAAGTATATGCTTCTGTCTCAACATCCCGTATTTCATCATCTAGCTTACCCACCCTGGGATGAGGGCCTATAGATCGAATGGATGGTTTGCCAACGCCATGAAAGACCTCATGTGCCAGGCGCTCAGCGACTACATCGCTGCCGGTGGCGGCCTTGGTTCCCTGGTCGAAAAACAGCCACTCGTTTTCTACTGTCAGAATCCTGTCGAATTTTATTGGATCTTGTGCCTGCAATGCTATAGGCGCAAGTATCAGCAAGACAAGGTATATTTTTTTTATCATAATTCTATCAATTTGAAAAATCTATTTGACACTTAATTCGGTTAACTTGGCCTGCTTTAAATACTCATACGGGATGCAGGCAAGGCTGTTTTCAAACGGCGTACGCAAAGTAGCAGTGGCGTTTTTCATATCGGTGTTCTGACTCATTAATCGGGTATTGCTTTCGGTTACTTTTTCCGATTTTTCCTGTAACTCTTTCATCTCTTTCTGGAACTCATCCACGATGGGGAAAGACATGTCGTCAACGCCAAGTTTTTCCCGGACAAACTTCTTGTACATTTCTTGTGCGGCTGCAGGTGATGCTGGCATATCGGGAATATCGAAGCCCAGCATGTCTCCGATTTTACCTCTTACCTTGCCCATCATTTCATCTATGAATTTACCAAGAATCATGTTGTCACCCTCCTCTGGGTCACTTGCATCAAGCAAATCATCCAGGCTGGATATCCTACTACCACCCGGAACATCGTGTTCCTTTTCCATGAAGTCTTTGATTTCTCTGGAAGCATCGCTTGTTTCTTCAAGAGAAGCTGCTATTTTCCGAAGCTTGGAGTAAGTTTTATCAATGGGATCCTGGCGATCTTTGATGGCGGCATTCAATTTCTGGATTTCTTCATAATTCTTTGTCATGCTATTGGCTATGTTCTCCATGCGCTTCAGTTCTTTGTTTAGCGCTGGCGCGTAAGAGACAAATTGGGTCAGGGTATTGCCACCTGCCATCGTTGCCGCCCTGGCCGCTTGTACGTAAACACTTTTCATCTTTTTGATTACGTCCATAGCATGAGCCAGCCTGCTTTCGCTTCCATATACGCCTTCTTTGGTTTTATTATATCGTTCCTGGGTGGGAAAAACCACATTTTTACCAATTTCCGCCACTTTTTCATTGGTCTTATCCAAGGCCGTACCAAGGTGTCCTAAGCCATCATTTACAGGCGAGAAAATGATTTTTACAAAAGGAATTTTAGCGAGCGGCAAAGTGGCCTTTTCAGCTGCATACACCTGATTGTTCAGATCGTCAAAGTCGTTGACCACACTGAAACTTCTCTCAATGGTTATCTTGGTCTCCACAATATCCAGCATATTGTTAAAAACCTTTTTCTCTACCGTATATAAGGCATTGTAGGTTCTGTCCATTTGTGCCAGCGTTTCCTGAATTTTCTGGTCTGAAATGCTGCTTTCCGCCTGTGTGTTCTTTATGTTGCTGTCAAATTCGGGGTAAATGACTTCGCCGGTTTTCGCATCAATAAAATGCCATTCGGTAAAAAGGCCCTCGTGGTCTTCCCAAAGGTGTACGTTGGAGCTGTTTTCCGAGGATTTCCCGGCCAGGCACATGATACGACCATCATCGCTGTAGATTTTCCAGCGACCGGCACCTACGTATTTGAGGGTAAATTGCTGGCGGTTATATATTTCGTCCGAACCATCACCGGTTTTTCCCTCTATCCGGACGTTGACACCATTCTTTTTCAAAGAAGGCTCCCACTTCACAAGGTGCGAATTAGCTGCATGGCCCACGGCTATATCGTACCTGTTGCCGCCCCGGTTCATGAAATTAAACTGGCGGTCGGGCTCAACTTCTTTTTGGTAAACCTGGATGTTTTGAACATCGCCTGCTCCTATGCCTTCGGGATACCCGGGCACATCCCAGTATCCTTTATCGGATTCGCCATATTCCTGTGCCGACTGAATGAACATCCAGCGATTGGTTGGTGCCTTTTGTGCCACAATACTGCCTGTACCAATGAGCCACACACTCAGCACTATTAAAACTATATTTTTTTTCATGATTGCTAATTTTCTTTTGGTTGTTTTTTTGAATGATTACAAAATTGAGAGGACAACCGGGTTAACGGGCATTAAAAATCCACTCAAATTGTGACTCCTCATTGGCGGGGCCCTCAAAATCGGACGGTTTCTTCGAAGTAAAAAAAACTTTCTTTGTCTTATGATCACATCTAAGGTAGCGTCCATCAAGTGACCGTATATAGTGGCTTCCTCGGGTAGTTCCCTGTATGAGAAAACGCTGAGGATGTACGATGTAATTATCTCCTTCAACTTCTTTGTCGTTCAAAAATAGTTCGGCTCCCTCTTTTTTAAAGGTCTTCTCCAGCTCAACATTTCCCCATGTGTTTCCGGCATCGTCAAACTGTATCTGCATTAAATAGCCGTCCCCTTCTTTGGAAAAGAGAAGAAACTGACCACTGCCGCCATGTACCCGATCTCCTAATACAAGTTTGGATTTTTTGTATGAAGTTGGGTTGCCTTCCAATTGCAGAAATTTTCCATTGAACGCGTTCATAATCCTGCCAGAGCTTGGCTTGTCTGACGTTTCATGGAACTGAGCATTTCCTTCTATTCCAGGCATGAGAATAAGCAGGCCCAGAATGCATAATTTGTAAAAATGGTTTTTCATAGATCGTAAAATTTGTTTTTGGTTTTAGTTGTTCCTTATATTAAGGTTGCATGTGAAGAAGTGAATTGAAAAATTTTTTAAAAAAAGATTTGGAGGAAGCAAATTGGGTTCGTAAATCCACCCGTGGGAAAGGCCTTATTGAGCAGATTATTTTATTATTTTTACGCTGATAAAAGCCTTTTTTCTTCATGAAACTGAATCTTCTGAATCCCCGGAAATCTCTTAACAACGCATTTCGAAAGGTCAAGCCCGAACGGCGGCAGATTGAAACCTTCAAACACAACCTGCTGCAACTGCTCGACAGCACCAATGACAACGAATCGGAGGAACATCATAAAAACCTGGTCATCGATTTCCTGAAGAAGACCTATTACGATCCCGATCATTTTGTGAACACCAAAGGACGTACGGATCTGGTGATTCATACAGGCCAAAAGGCCAATTCGCCGGTGGGCGTGATTGCGGAAACCAAAAAGCCCGACAACCGGGCCGAGATGGTGTCGGAAAACAGGTTGAATGTGAAGGCTTTTCAGGAACTGCTGCTTTATTATCTGCGGGAGCGCATTACCCTTAAAAATCTGGACATTAAATACCTGGTGGTGACCAACATCAACGAATGGTTTATTTTTGATGCCCAGGTGTTCGAAAAACTTTTTGCCCAGAACAAGAAGCTGGTCCGGCAATTCGAGGATTTTGAAAACCACCGGCTGGCCGGCCATTCCACCGATTTTTTCTATGCCGAGGTGGCGGCGCCTTTCATCGACAGCATCGACCAATCCATTGATTGCACGTATTTCGATTTTCGCGACTACGAAAAGGCCCTGCGCAACAACAATCCCAAGGACGACAACAAGCTCATCGCGCTTTTCAAGATCCTGTCGCCCCAGCATCTTCTGAAACTTCCCTTTGCCAACGACAGCAACAGCCTCGATCGCCGGTTCTACAGCGAATTGCTGCACATCATCGGGCTCACCGAAACCAAGCAGGGCAGCAAAAAAATTATCGAACGCAACCCGGCCGGTCAGCGCTATGGCGGCAGTCTGCTCGAAAACACCATTGCCAAACTCGACAGCCTGGACAAGATCAGCCGCCTGGAAAATCCCGGGCGGTTTGGGGCCAACAAAGAAGAGCGCCTCTTTAACGTGGGCCTCGAGCTCTGCATCACCTGGATCAACCGCGTCCTGTTCCTGAAACTGATGGAGGGCCAGCTGGTCAATTACCACAAGGGCGACAAATCGTACGAGTTTCTGAACAAAGAGAAGATCCGTGATTACGACGAAC
>JBNJDH010000188.1:0-6317 GCA_051744695.1 Bacteroidota bacterium
TGGTTTGTTTCAGTTATTAGCTAGAAGTTAGAAGCTAGAAATTAGAAGCTGGAGGTTAGAAGCTAAAGACTATAAAAAATTTTGATTCTTTTTGCGGCATACCATGAAAACCAACAAAAATGTATGTAATTGAACTTGGGTTGTTTACATATTTAGTTAGATGAAAGATGCCTGCCCCCGATCCATTGGGGGATCTTTGGTTTTTAGAACCAGTTTCTCTTTCCATTGAGGAGATTCTTTGCAGGCTCAACATGACAGGCACCAGCAACACAAAACGAAACTCTGAAAAAGGAACAAGAAACTCCAAAGTTTTTTTCGTATTTTTGCAAAATGATTAGAGACAGTTCGAAACCATCCTGTCTATAAACAAAACTATGGGCCATGGACAACATGAGCAGCAAACGTAAAGCCGGCCTTCGGCATGGACGTATTCTCTGTCTGTATCCCTCCTTTTGTTTTCCCGACAGGCTTTGATTCCCGGAATGTCTCCAAAAAAGCATTACATTTTATGCCAAAAGCAGTTGTTTTACTTTCGGGTGGCCTCGATAGTGCCGTGACCCTTTATCTTGCCAAATCGGAAGGATACGATATATATGCCCTCTCGTTCGACTATGGTCAGCGCCACAACAGGGAGCTGAGAGCGGCCCGGGAAATTGCTGAAGAAGCAGGTGTGGCCGGTCATCAAACCATTACACTCAAGCTTGACCAATGGGGAGGCTCATCCCTGACTGACCAATCCATGGATGTTGAAAACGGCGATATTGACCGCGATGACATCCCGGTTACTTATGTCCCGGCCCGCAACATGGTTTTTCTTTCCGTGGCCGCATCATATGCCGAAGCCATCGGGGCACAGAATATCTTCATTGGTGTCAGTCAGGTCGATTATTCCGGATATGTAGATTGCCGCCAGTCCTTCCTCGATGCCATGGAAAACGCAATAAACCTGGGGACCGTCATGGGAGCCGAAAAAAACCAGCCCATCCGGCTTCATGCTCCTTTTGTTCACAAAACCAAAGCCGAAGAGATCAGGCTGGGTGAAGAGCTGAAGGTCCCGTTCGAACTCACCTGGAGCTGCTATCGCGGTGGAGAAAAGCCCTGCGGAACCTGTGACAGTTGTTTGCTCCGGGCGCGCGCATTCCAAGAAGCCGGTGTAGAAGACAAAGCACTAAATTTATGAGCAAAATCGTACTGGCCCGCGAAGGGGTATTTCCCATCACCAAAGATCGTCACGGCCGCCACCTAAAAGAGAAGCCGGCCACCAGAATGGACATACCCGGTACCATCCAGGGCGAAGGAAAACTTACAGGGGTGCCCTCGCTCTTTGTGCGCCTGGCAGGTTGCAACCTCCGGTGCATCTGGACTCTGCCCGATGGCTCGCTCAGCCGTTGCGACACCCCTTATGCATCTTTTGAAAACGACACCCATCAAACCCTGGATACACAGGAAGTATTTGATCTGATCATAAGCAATGCGGATTCACTAAATCATATTGTCATCACCGGCGGAGAACCCCTTTTACAGCACAAACCGCTGGAGGAATTGCTTAAAAGAATTAAGGCTGAGACCCATCTGCATGTCACCATCGAAACGAACGGAACTTTATTTTTTGAAGAGGTGGCCCGTCATACCGATCTTTTCAGCATCTCCCCCAAATTGTCCAATTCCGATCCTGTCAATGAAAAACTCAGTCAACTGGGCCTGAAACCGACAGGACCAACCTCATACCATGGCGAAAAACGTCGCAATATAGAGGTGTTGCAAAAATACATTGACTTTTGCCAACACCACGACAAAGAATATCAGCTCAAATTTGTGACAGGCAGCCAGCAGGATGCAACAGAAATCCAGAACGATTTTCTCGAAAAATTAACAAACTGGAAAGAGGATGATGTGATGCTCATGCCCCTGGGTGCGAATGCAGAAGAGTTGCAAACCACCACTTCGGAAGTTCTTAAAATGGCCATACAAAATGGCTGGCGCTTTTCGCCCCGTATGCACATCAATTTGTTTGGACCACAAGCCGGGGTTTAAATCATTAAAGAAATTGGAATTTTTTTTATATTTTGCATTAAGCAATAATTTTAAAATGATTGACCCGCTTTTCAAATAAAAGACACAACACACAAAAAATGAACGAATCCAGACATCTGGGAAAAGCAACCCCCACACCCCGGCACTACGATCCGGAAGTTTTGGTGGCCGTCCCCAGAAAGGAAAACAGGCAGAAATACGGCATAGACGATAAGAACCCTCCTTTCACAGGAGTGGACGTGTGGCACGCTTATGAATGCAGTTTTTTAACAAACAAAGGACTGCCCGTTGGGGGAATATTAAAAGTATGCTACCGGGCTGACAGCCCTTTCATTGTAGAAAGCAAATCGCTGAAACTGTATCTGAACGCTCTGAATATGGAAAGTTTTGGCGAAACTTCTGAAGAAGCAGTGAAAACAGTTATTCTCACCATTCAGAAAGATCTTGAAGAGCTTCTCTCGACCCCCGTTGCAGCTTATTTTTTCCGCCGGGAAAAACATTACGAAGCCGCATTTGACCATTTTGGAATGCTGGAAGAACTGCCAGGCATAGAAGAGCAGCATTTTTCGGAATACACAGAAACCCCTGAGCTTCTGGACACTTCAGTGCGTGGCGAAGGAACCCTCAAAGCAGCCACCCGGCTGTTGAGAAGCAATTGCAAAATCACGCATCAACCCGACTGGGGGAGCATCTACATCCATTTAAAAGGAAAAAGCACCCCTGATAAGGTGCAACTATTGAAGTACATCGTTTCATTGCGAAACGAGAACCATTTTCATGAAGAAATATGTGAAATGGTATATAAACGCCTTTGGGATCGCTTCAGCCCTGAACAACTGATGGTGACCTGCATTTATACCCGCCGGGGCGGCATTGATATCTGTCCTTCAAGGGCCAGCAGTCCGGAAATGCTCCCGGCCAACCTGATCAACCCGGCCAAACTTACCAGAACGCTGTTGATATAACCTCTGGCAACAAAAACTATCAGGACCTGTTGCCATTTTTGGGGAAGCCGGCTTCACCCGTTAATTTGAAATCTGCTGACTTTTAAGCCGGTGATACAGAACCAAAAAAATCCCGATCTTGGCCTGGCTCATTAGTATCTGCCGGCAGCCAGGTGTCAGGCAGGTCGAAAAACCTTTATAATACTATAGTGGATTTAAACCAACAAGAATCTTTTAGAATTTATCCATGTGTTAAAGTTTTAAACGGAAAAAACAATGAGAAAAATGCTCATAAATATGCCGATTGTTCTTTTGTTCTGGATCATATCGTTTCCCAGTTTCGGAAATGGTCCCGGTTTCATAGGCCCTTCCGCACCTTCCTTTCCGGATAAAGAAGATACCTCATCTTGCTATCAGAAAAAAATTGCACAGATCGAATGGAACGAATCCCGGATTCAGGAAGGTATCATCCAGAAAGAAGCCAATGTGAAAATTTTTGACTCACAGCAAGCAATCTTTTTTGTTGAAATTGACACAAGCACTGCAGACGTTGATTATTCTATTGGAATGTCCGGGGAACTTAAACCAACAAGTGAACAGGCAAAGGAGAATAATGCCCTTGTAGCCATTAATGCTTCATTTTTCTATAAGAACGATAGCGTGAGTGGCAGCAGTCATTTTTTAAAATTAAACGATGAGACTTTTTTCAATACAGACTCATCAGATTTTAACACCCTTGCAACGGGTGTTTTTTCCATCACGAACAACCGTGTTGATATTACTGAATGGACTCCGGAAAAAGAAGCATCCAGTGCCGCCGATGCATCTCATGCACTTGTGGCCGGTCCCATTATTATCGAAGATGATGACACAATGAAAATGTGGAACAGTTCCTTTGTCAACAAAAGGCATCCAAGGTCATTTGCCGCGTTTTGCAACGGAAATCTAATACTCGGTGTTGTCGATGGAAGAGATCCAGGCAGAGCAGACGGAATGAGTTTACATGAACTGCGGACATTTGCCCGCGGCCTGGAATGTTCAGATCTTCTGAATCTGGATGGTGGGGGATCGTCAACCCTTTATATCGAAGATAAATCCGACAACGGAGTAATCAATAAACCTTCCGACGGTTCTGAACGCCCTGTTAAAAGCATAATTTATTTAAAATAGCAATCACTATTGTCCGGGAAATTTATTCAAACAGTAGTAGATTGCTTCACTTCGTTCGTAACGACACTGATAATCAGCATCCATAAATTCCACGGCATCCCCTTCATTGCGAACGAAGTGAAGCAATCTATATTTGTTTTACCGGACACAAGTGAATAGCAATAAATCAATATGATTTAACAAGACCGATTTAACCCGAAGTTAAATGGTGATTACTTTTTGTCTTTCAACTCCTTAGGATAAACAAACAGTTGATTTTTTCCCTGACCAATTTTGATTTCTGACCAGCGTGGAGCAGAAAAATTGAGGACAACCGTGGCCGTGGTCGGAAAATGAAAGAAATTTTCACCTGTTAGTTTCACCGCCATTAAAGCAATCTCGGGATTATGGCCCACAACCATCACCGAGTCAGTATCACCACCCAGTTCGGCCATTTGGTCGATGAATTCTTCATTGGTGAACCCGCCATAAATGAAGGAAGCTTCTTTTACATCGGATTCGGGAATACTGAAAGCACCCGCCATAATTTTTGCTGTCTGCAGGGCGCGAACCGCCGGACTGGAAATGATCACATCCGGCGCCACATTTTTCCCGATCAGGTAATCAGAAACAAGACGGGCATCTTTGTGACCACGTTTCTTCAATTTCCGCTCAAAATCATTCTCTGCATCGGTCAGTGGCTCTGTTTTGGCATGACGCACAAGGATCAATTGTTTCATTACATAGTTCAAATTACGGGTTTTGGACAGAAGGAACGAGTTCGGCAATCTTCAGAACCACATCACGGGCCTTTTCCATTGAAGCCACCGGCAAAAATTCGAATCGTCCGTGAAAGTTATGCCCCCCGGCAAAAATATTGGGGGTAGGCAGTCCCATATACGACAACCGGGCGCCATCGGTTCCTCCCCGAATGGGCTGAATTTTCGGCTTAACCCCGACTTCCTTCATGGCCCGTTCGGCCAAGTCTACAATGTACTTCACCGGTTGGATTTTTTCTCTCATGTTGTAATACTGGTCTTTGATCTGCAACTCCATGGTGCCGGGCCCAAACTCCTGATTGATCTTGTTCACAAGATGACGCATTTCTGTTTTTCTGTCTTCGAAACGGTCCCGTTTAAAATCGCGGATCAAAAACTGCATTTTTGTCTTTTCCACATCTCCTTTGAACGACATCAGGTGATAAAACCCTTCATATCCCTGTGCATGTTCAGGCGTTTCATGGCGGGGCAACATCATCACCAGTTGGTTGGCTACCCTGATGGAGTTCAGCATTTTCCCCCTGGCATAACCAGGGTGTACATTGCGTCCATGTGCCACTACTTTTGCCAGGGCGGCATTAAAATTTTCATATTCAAGTTCTCCTAACTCGCCTCCATCAACCGTATAAGCAAAATCGGCCCCGAACTTTTCCACATCAAAATGATCAGCCCCCTCCCCGATCTCTTCATCGGGGGTGAAACAGATCCGGATTTTCCCGTGTTTGATCTCCGGGTGCTTAACCAACTCCTCCATTGCTGAAATAATGGCGGCCACCCCGGCTTTGTCATCCGCACCCAGGAGGGTGGTCCCGTCAGTGGTAATAATTTTCTGACCTTTATAATAACTAATCTCCGGGAAATCAGATGGTTTAAGAAGAATGTTCTTTTCGGCATTCAAAGTGATATCTCCCCCATCATAGTCATCAATGATCTGAGGAGAAACATTCTTGCCTGAAAAATCGGGACTGGTATCCACATGGGCAATAAAACCCGCCACCGGGCTCTCTTCTTCAATGTTCGACGGCAAAGTAGCCATGATGTAGCCGTTATCGTCCAGATCCACATCCTGAAGGCCAATTTCCTTCAACTCTTCTACCAGGTGTTGCGAAAATATCATTTGCCCGGGCGTGCTGGGGCTCATTTTCGTATTGGGGTCCGATTGGGTATCGAACTGCGTGTACTTAATAAAACGATCTGTAATTGAGGCCATAATCCTGACATTTTTATCAAAGATGTTTTTGCAATCACTGGTGTCCGGTAAAACAAATATAGATTGCTTCACTTCGTTCGCAATGACGGGGATGCAGGGGGATTATAGGATGGGATGGGGTCGGTTTTCGGCGAAGCCGAAAACAAAAAGGCTTTGGACGACGGCCTGAACACAATCACTCCCTTAGTTGAAAAAAACATC
>JBNJDH010000189.1:0-6296 GCA_051744695.1 Bacteroidota bacterium
ACCTGGTTTTCAAACGTTTCAACATCATCTGACATGGTTTCCTGCCTGCACATTAAAACAACGGTTTCCCAGCGAAATATGCCCAGCAAAACCTGTTTCCCAGATTTTCCCGGTTTACTGAAGAGTTTGATCTCAATTTGATAACGCAACTCAACCGGTTCCAAGCCCGTCTTGGGTTGTCCTTTCAACCTCAATCGGTATTGGTGCTCAGGATATCCGGCTTGCCGGTGTAGGTCCTGAGCACCAATAGTTGATTGACATTTTCCTTTCCCATGATCAACCGAGGCTGAGGTTTGTCCAAAATCGTCAACCCAAACACCGCACCGAAGAGCATTTTCATTCACCGGTTTTATTTTGCTGATGCAGAAATCGGCGCTCGTGTTAGAATGAATGGGCTCACCCCACCATTTGATTTCATCACCGGAATGGACTTTAAGAACCAAATCTTTTGTGCCCATACCGGATTTTGAAAACTCATTGGGGGCCACCATGACCACATAATTCATCTCTGAAAAATGCTCATCCAGATCAACGCCGGGGACCTGATCTTCTACGGGGGCTTTTCCCGGCATAAAACTCAACCCGAAATCTCTTATCAGGGCTGCCGTATCCACCAGGATCATTGTACCTATCACATTATTCATAGCGGGGACATTTTGGTCTTTGAGATCGAAGTTGAAGATTTCCGTAACCACCCCACAAAGAAATGAGTGAATGCATAAGCCTTTTGTGTGAGCAAATCCATTTTCTTAGTTATTGATGTAAGGGGGAAATCCATTTTCCCAAATACTTGTATCTTTGTATCTCACCAAAAGCAAGGCAACAATGATACGTTTTCGCCTGTTTTCTCTTTTACCTGCAGGAATTTTATCAATTCTCCTGTGCTTAACACTTATCTCCTGCCATGAAGAAAAGAGCCAGGATGGTGCCTGGGAGGGACGCAAATCGGCTGTGGTCCTTACCTATGACGATGGCCTGAATGAGCATCTTGATATAGTTGTGCCAACACTTGATTCGGCAGGCTTAAAAGGAACTTTCTACATCCCGGGGAATGCAGGAGCTCTTCAAAACCGACTTGATGAATGGAGGGATGTTGCAGAAAACGGACATGAGTTGGGCAATCATACCCTTTTTCATCCTTGTGCAGGAGAGTCGAAAGGGCGGGACTGGGTTTCCGGCAAATATGACCTGGATAACTACACGCTCTCCCGTATGCTGGACGAAATAAAACTGGCTTCTACCCTGCTGAAGGCAATTGACGGGAAAGACAAGCGCACATTTGCTTATACCTGCGGCGACAAAGAAGTAGAAGATTCCGTGTTTACCCATCTTCTTGATGACAATATCCTGGCCGCCCGGGATGTAATCGCAACCATGGAAAAACCCGGATCCATAAACTGGAAAAATATAGGTGCTTTTGTAATGGATGATCACTCCGGCCAGGAAATGATTGCCCTTGTAGAAAAAGCCCGTAAAAAAGGCGCCCTTCTGGTTTTTCTCTTCCACGGAGTAGGGGGCGGCCATTCCTTGAATGTCTCGGCCAATGCGCACAGGGAACTGATAGAATACCTGGCAAACAGGAAAGACGAAATATGGGTGGCACCTTTAGTGAAGATAGCCGCCCGCAATAAACAATAAAAAACCCGCAAATGCTGCGCATTCACGGGCGTGGAAAAACAAATTTTCAACAAGAAAGGTCCTATTCTTTATCTTTGTCCTTGTCGCAGTCTTTCTTTTCTGCTTTTTTGTCGCAGTCTTTTTTCTCTTTCTCTTCCTTGTCACATTTCTTTTCGCATTCCTCCTGTTTTTCAGGCTCCTGCATCATAGCGTTTGACATGACGGGCGTTGAAAGTCCCAGAGTAAACACGAACAAAAAAGACATTGCCAATTTACGTTTCATAGCACTATTGTTTTTAGGTTAAAAATATCCGATTATCCAATAATACAAGTTTAGAATGATTCTTAATAAATATACGTTAGCGAGATGTTATTTCGTGTTAACGCGGTGTTAATGTGCAAAATGAGATGGATTTAACCCGATTTGAAAAGGATATGCGGAAAGATATGATCTCAATCTAAGCATCAACCATGCAGCGACATCTGATTAGAATCAGACCAGTGGACGGAGGTCATAAGATACGGGGAAAACCAGGGGCACCTGGCATTGCAACATGCTTACAGGAATCCAGGTTGAAGACACAAAAATGTGAAGCAAATTTTTTGAAAGACAGAGCATCCCCAAAAATTTATTCCCCTACCTTAACCGGCAATTTTCCGGCGTTTCGGGCTTTGCCCGTTGCGGGAAAAAGAAAAAAGGCCCAAAAATTGTAACAATCGGGTAAAGGAGTCCATAAAACAGACAACAGGTCGGATAAAAGGACAAGCAAATCGGGTTGATATGAAACGTATATTTTTTTTGATCTTCCTCCTGGGAACCATAATAGCGGCCAACAATGTCTCCGCAGGAAATGGGGAGCCCTCGTCAAACCGGGCACAATCTCAGGGCACAATTTATAAGCCGGGCGAAGAGCTCATCTATTCATTAAAATACGGCTTCATCAAGGGAGGAAAAGCCAGACTTTTGGTCAAAGACACCACCCTCTTCGGGGAGGATGTCCATCACGTGATAGCATCCGGTCGCACGGTAGGCATGGCAGATGCCATCTACAAAGTACGCGACAAATATGAAAGTTTTATTGATCCTGCCACGGACCTTCCGGTCAAATCGATTCGCAATATCCGTGAAGGAAGCTATCGATATTACAACGAGGTAACCTATGAACACGAGCATTCAGACTCGGCTAAGGTGAAAAGTGAGAAATCGGGCGAACACTGGGTTCCTGAAAACATTCAAGACATCCTCTCGGCATTTTATTATGCCAGAAAACATAAATTCAACGAAGATCTGAAAAAAGGGGACATGATCGAGATCAAGACCTGGTTTTCCGACGAATTGTTTCCCTTGCGCATCCGGTACCGGGGCACTGAAGTAATCGAAACCCCGTTGGGTGAACTCGAATGCTATCTGTTTGTGCCTGTCACCGAAGTGGGGAGGGCCTTCAAAAACGAGGACGACATGCAGGTCTGGATTTCCCGTGACCGAAACCGTGTTCCCGTCAAGATCCGTTTCAAATTAAGGGTAGGCGCTTTCACCTGCAACCTTGAGCAATTCAGGGGGCTTCACAATCCCTTCTCCAGTTTTGTGTCTCAATAAAGAAATGAAATTGTGGCGTTTTAATTGAATTACACTATTTTTGCAGCGCTAAAAAAATCGCACCTAACCTGAATAATTTATTTCGATGCTCAACTATCGGCGAAATACAAGCGTCCGCGTAAAATTTGATTTGAAAATAATTCACTATTTCATGCTTCAAATTTGCTTGAGGTTGCTGGTATTTCTTGATATTTGAACACCTCATGACGACAATTCATGAAACGAAGTTCGACAAAGTCAATTAATCAGGCTAAAATTTAAACATCAGGAGCATGGCTACAACATCAGATTTCAGAAACGGAATGTGCATTGACCTGGAGGGAGATCTATATTTCGTCGTACAATTTCAACATGTAAAACCCGGTAAAGGCCCCGCTTTTGTCCGTACCAAACTTAAAAACGTGGCCAACGGCAAAGTGATCGAAAAAACCTTCCCCGCCGGACATAAAATTAACGAAGCCCGCGTGGAAAGAAGGCCCCATCAGTTCCTTTACAGTGATGATCTGGGCTACCACTTCATGAACAGCGAGAGTTTTGAGCAGGTCAGCATCGGCGAAGAGCTGATCGAAAGACCTCATTTGCTGCGCGAAGGACAAGAAGTGGAAATTTTATTTCATGCCGAATCGGAGACCCCCATGCAAGTCACCTTACCACCCTTCATCAATTATGAAGTGACATACACCGAACCGGGCGTTCGCGGGGATACCTCCTCCACCAATTCACTTAAACCTGCCACGGTCGATACCGGTGCCACCATCATGGTTCCCCTGTTCGTGAATACGGGCGACAAAATAAAAGTGGACACCCGTGATCAGTCTTATGTAGAGCGGGTAAAGGAATAACAGAAAAGCCCGGTGAGGCAAATGATTTTATGAAAATGGCACCCGGGTTTACCCCGTGTAATTTTTAGATGAAAGTAGCTCAGTCGCAGAGTCAGAAGTCAGAAGTAGCTGAAAGCTCGAAGCTCGAAGCTGGAGAGAAAGGTTGCTTTCTTTTGCGACATAACCAAAGAACCAACAAAATTAGTTAAACATCATATTTTAAATAACTTAGGGTTGTTGTTAGATAAAAGAGCATTTTTTTAAGGCCAAGAATTATTACACAGGGTGAATCCGGGTGATTTCGAAATCCGCCCCCTCATCCCAATTATTCAATAATTTTACCAAAAACACTACCGACCCCCCCCCCGGGAATAGCACCAGGCTTTATTGGGTTGGTTTCGATTCCGTTTCGTTATCCCCGTTATTCAATATTTTCCCAAAAACACCACCGAAAAAACAAAAACCCCGGTGGTTTACGGCAACCATGAGATAAACACCCGGATTCATCCGGGTGTTTATGAAACCGGCGCCTCACCTCCCGTTAGCCGGCTTCCAGCCGGCTTTTCCATTTTCGGGTTATCGGTTCCGGTCGCATCAAAATGGTGGGGGAAGCCCGCTGGAAGGAATCACCATGCCGAAGCATGGTGCTATACTCATGGGCCGGTGGTGATGCCGTGGTTGTTGGTACACCCCTGCCGAAGCATAGTGCTATGCTCATCCGAAAACCAGATAATGACCCCGGCAAAACCAATCATTTGCAAAAACAATCGCAATTTTTCGCCAAAAATGATATAAATTCGTACATTTAGAAAGCAAGAATAACCGCATTTTCAAACACGGCCATGATCACGCAAGTGAAAAAGAAACGCCTCAGGCTCTATAAAGACCGTCTCAATATACTGTTGGACCTCGCTCAAACCATCAACGAGGACCATTCGGTTGAAGACCTGTTGTCGGAATTTGAAATCTTGCTTCGTGAAGAATTGGAAGTGGGCAAAATCCTTGTTTTCACCAACTCGGACGGGGAATGGAAAAATCTTTTGATTTCAGGCGTTTCAGCCAAGGAAGTGGAAAAGGTTGACGTAGAAAGAGACCTCCTTCAATACAAGTCCATTGAAAACATTACCCTGGCTCCGCCTGAACCTCTTCAGGGTTTTGATGCGGTCATCCCTCTTTTTCACCGCTACCGGGCCATAGGTTATGTACTCATCGGTGATGTAGAAGAAGAGCACCACGGCATCAGCCCCACCATAAAACACCTGAAACTGATCCAGATCATTTCCAACCTCATCATTGTTTTCATCGAGAACAAACGGATGCAGCAAACCATTCTGGAACAGGAGGCTCTGAAAAAGGAGATGGAAGTAGCATCACGCATTCAGACGCAGCTCATACCGGGCCCCGAAGATCTACCAAAACACAAAAAACTTTCTCTCCACTCCTTCTATCATCCCCACTGGGGGGTCGGTGGTGATTATTATGATATTTTCAACCTGTCCCGTTCTTCCATCGGCTTCTGTGTGGCCGATGTTTCGGGTAAAGGCATCGCCGCGGCTCTTCTGATGTCTAATTTCCAGGCCGTTATCCGGACGCTTTTCACTTCCGGTATTGATCTCCGGAAACTGGTGCATCAGCTAAATGCACGTGTCAACAGCAGCGCCAACAATGAGAAATTCATCACCATGTTTATCGGAAAGTACAATCTGCGCAGCCGCAGACTCACTTATGTAAACGCGGGCCACCTCCCGCCTTTGCTTTTCGATCCCAAAAAACTGCACCTTTCCACACTCGACAAAGGAGGCATCGGTCTTGGGATGCTTGATATGATCCCGTCCATTGAAATCGGCAAAGTGACAATTCCCAAAAATGCCAAAATGATGGCTTTTACCGACGGGCTCATCGAACTGGAGCGGGAAAATGAAGTGCAATCGGGCCTGACCAGCATTGAAAAGATCATCACCAACGGCCACAGCATGGAAACAAACATGGAGGAAGTGAAACAACTGGTGGCCAAACATATTGAATCCGGGGCCATCTTTGATGACATTTCCCTGGTCGGTATGGAGTTCGGCTAATCAGCGGACAATTTATTGCTCAATGGCTTCCCAGGCTTCTTCTATCTGGTCACGATATACACGAACCTGCCGTAAGTTTTTCTCCCCTACCTGCTCTTTCAGCTCTTCTTTGTTATGACCCAGATCTTTATTCAGAATGCGCAGGTTCACCTGCTTTTGATTCTCTTCGACATAAGGATTTTCAAG
>JBNJDH010000190.1:0-6259 GCA_051744695.1 Bacteroidota bacterium
CGGAGAAACGGAAAACTGGATGTTCACCGGCTGGTTATGTTGTTTGGTTACAGCTTTTCACCCAAAACTTCGATGATCACCGAAATAGAATATGAGCATGTGTCGGAAGTTTACATCGAACAAGCATTTATTGAGCACCGGCTGACCCCGGGCATGAACCTTGTCGGAGGTCTTGTTCTGGTGCCCATGGGCATCATCAATGAATTCCACGAACCCACGACCTACAACGGAGTGGAACGTCCCACCATCGACAGCAAGGTTGTGCCCACCACATGGCGGGAGATTGGGGCCGGTTTTACAGGGCGACTCTCAGGGGCATCCCTCAATTATCAGGTGTACCTGCTCAATGGATTCAACGGGTATGACGGAGAAGGGCAACTTGGCGGAAGCAGTGGCATTCGAGGTGGCCGCCAGAAAGGGGCCTCTTCTTTTATATCAGACCCCAACCTTTCGGCTAAAATCAATTATTTCGGGGTTCCCGGGCTTCAATTGGGGGCTTCATTTTACACAGGAAAAAGCCAGTCAACTCTCTTCGACGGGCTGGACAAATCGAATGATGTACAAAAAACGATGGCTGACTCATCTCAAGTAGGCATCAATATGGTCGGACTTGATTACCGGTTCACTCAGGGCAATTTTCATTCCCGGGGCCAATTGATCTACAACAGCATCAGCAACACCAGTGAATACAATGAATTCACCGGCAGCGATCTGGGTAAAGGCACACTGGGATGGTATCTGGAAGGGGCTTACGATTTCAACATCAACAACAATCAAAAAATCACCCCGTTTGTTCGTGTCGAACAATATGACCTACACCACAAAACGTCCGGCATCAGCAAGAACGATGCTTACAATGTAAATGAATTTTTTGCCGGCGTGGGATACACCCTTGCCCCGGGCGTGGTGTGGAAGGCCGATATGCAATGGTCGAAGCCCAAAAGCCAGGACAACGCCAATAAACAATTCAATATGGGAATCGGGTTTTGGTTTTGAACCACTGGTGTCCGGTAAAATAAATAGAGATTGCTTCACTTCATTCGCACGATCTTGATGATCAGGAGTCAGATTGAAGTGAAGCAATCTATCACTGTTTGAATAAGTTCTCCGGCCAATAGTGGTTCTTAACCATAAAAAATTGAAACTGCAAGTATGAAAATATTGAAACACATCTTTATCTTATTCATATTACTGGTAATCACAACGATAACCTCGGCCCGGGAAGAACTGCTGACAAATCGAAATCTGAAGTTGCTTAACAAGGCCATAGAGAAACACTTGGAAAAACATTCAGGGCTGACACATGATAACCGGGATCTTGCAAAAAATGAAGAGAACCTGGTTGTGCTGGAAATCACCCGTAAAGAAGGGGCCAATCTCATAGGATGGGGATGCCTTGCCAAAGCAAAGGGGAGGCAGGATTATTTTGATTTCCTGGTGCTTTATGATAACAACAAAGAAGTGATTCATCTCGAAATCCTGCAATACCGATCATCTCACGGTTATCAGATCGACTCCAAAAGGTGGCTGAGCAATTTCAAAGGACTCTCGGTCCGCGACACCATAGAAAAAGGTCAACAGGTGGACGGGATCAGCGGTGCCACGATGTCGGTGGAGGGACTGATTCAAAAAATGAATGAAATTGGCGAAGTGGTTGATGGGCTATAGAATAAATTAACCCGAAGACGCTTTGTGGTATCCGGAATTTAAGGCTGAACCGCATCAAAAAAATGCGAAGAATGACAGTTGTGTTTCTGTCATTCTTCGCGTTTTTTGGGTTCTGATTTTTTTGGAAAAACTACCCGGTTATCTCATCAGGCAGTCCTTTGGTGTGGATTGGTTTTTCATCATCAGGTCTGATCTCAAACATATCATCGGGTTTGAGATCGCATTCATCGATCATTTCCAGGCAATATTCCAGCCGGCCAAGTTCTTTTCCGGTGTTGTTGGTTCCAAACGTGAACTTTACGCCAGCTTCTTTGGCCATTTTGATCATATCAGGTTTGGGAAGCTCATATCGAGCGTTAATTTCCAGAGCCACATCGTTTTCGGCAAGAACATCCACAACCTTTTGCTTTCGTTCCCGCGTCCACAGGTCATCGTATTCATCGGCAATGGTATCGGGCAAAACAGTGGGATTGACATAAATGTCGACAGGTTCCTGCGAAAAAATGGCTTCAATTTTCCCGACCAGCTGGTCCATGAACTGCTCTTTATCTTCCACCCAAACTTCTTCGGGAATCCAAATCCGGTTTCGACGGCCTTTCTGGTCTGTAAATGTCATGGCATCAGTAAAAACATAGTCGAACCGGGCAATGGCTTCGGGCGAAAACAAAGTGATCCATTCGCGCCCTTCAGCCTGCATTCCTTTAAAGACGGGGCTCTCTTTTACATCATCGAGGTAAGCATTCAGCGAAGAGTCATTGGTGACCGGAAAATGAAGTCCGCAATTGGGAGCAATCCCATAATTGATCCCAAGGCGTTGGGAATTGTCCACCACCTCTTCCAGGGTAAGTCCGCCTTTCAGATGAACATGATGATCGATCAGAGGAAATCCCTCTTTCATGAGACGTGTCACTTTGGTGTCCCAATCTTTTTCTGTATGACGTTGGGAGGCTTCTGCTTCTTCAAGATGACGGGCCCTGATGTTCCTGTAATATACCGTGCTTCCCGAATCATGGGCCTGAAGGGCAAAAGTGCCCCGTCCCAGTTTTACACGTTCACCGCCATCCCAGCGCCAGCAGTCTTCGGGTTCTATATACTCATTGACTTTTACATCGTTGATAAAAACTTCGATGTGGTTTTCGACAACCTTTACCCTTAATTTGAACCACTCATCGTCTTCAACCGTAGGATAATAGACATTCCGCACATTATAAATGCTACCGGTTTTTCTTCTTTCCGGATGATTTTCCGAGCCCCTGTAGGTGTTGTTAACCTGAATTTCATAACCTTTACGGGGCCACCCCTCTTCCTGATATTGGGTATGAATGAATAATCCCGAATTGGATTGAGGCTTGGTTTTAACTTCGGCTTCCCATTCAAAATTCTTATACTCATCATCTTCATAAAACAAATGGGCCCGGTCACCCGAACATTTTATGGCGCCGTCTTCCACCGAGAAACTCTCCGCATTTTCTGTGGAAGCTTTCCAGCCTTCCAGGGTTGACCCGTCGAACAAATCTTTCCACTCACCGGTAGATTTATTGAACTGGCAGCCGGAAAATAAAACGACCACCAACATCATTTGAATCAAAATTTGTTTTCTCATAGTTTAATCTTGTTGTAATTTTAAATCATTAATACGGACATGTTTCAATCCGGTTACCAGTTGAAGAATTTCAAAAATAACATAAAAATCAGAACCCTTTTGTTATGACCGCCATTAATGATCATTTTTTCCGGAAACCTGCTTTCATTTGTGACGGACATCTTGGCAAATTGTGCAAATATCTTCGGATGCTTGGGTTTGACTGCCTTTTTGCCCATCTTTCCCAGCACCCGGATTTGGCCGGCCACAACAACCGGGAAAAGCGAATTGTCCTCTCACGTGATCGAAAACTCAAGAATCGTCGTGAAATACAGCAATTTATTCTGATTTCTTCATCCAATCCCCTTACCCAGCTTCAAGAAATGATGCGCCAAGTGGATATAAAGGATTTTATCTCGCCTCTCTCCCGCTGTCTTCAGTGCAACAACCCGCTGGTAAGTGTCCCAAAAGAAATAATTGTTCACAAACTGAAGCCCGGAACTGCCCGTAATTTCGATGAGTTTTTTCATTGCTCAAATTGCGGCCGGCTCTATTGGAAAGGTTCGCATTATGAAAATATGATGCATTTCGTCAAAACGAAGGTTTTTTTAACCGATGATAAAGAAATTCACTAAGTTTTTTGAAAGTTTCCGGATAAAACTATCTTTATAATCAAATCAATCTTGCCTTAACAATGAAACGAGCTGTTTTCTTTTTCACGGCGATGCTTGCTTTTTCCGGAATAAAAGCACAGACATCCCTTGAACTTAATGAAAAAGGATATCTTGAAATGCCTGGTCTGAATGTCACGGTTTTTGCGGATATTTATCCCGAAGGCCATCAAACGGGAGTGACCATCATCCAACACGGACAGCGCGTGGTGGCCAATGGTGATATCAGACTGGAAGTCTCCCCCGGTCAATGGTCTCCCATTCCGGCAGCCGGGGAGGAAACCATTGACAAAGAAACCGAAACCATCTCCCGGCATCTGTGGTTCCCCGATTCCAGCAGAAACCGGAAAGGCTTCAACCCCATTATTTACCCGGATCTCGAACTAAAATATCATGTCAGGGTCACTGCCCTTGAAAACAGTTCATTCAAAATCTCTGTTGACCTGGAAGAGCCCCTCCCGGAAAAATGGGTAGGGGATATTGGTTTCAACATTGAACTGTTCCCTGAACACCTGTTTGGCAAAAGTTACATCATGGACGGGGAAACAGGCCATTTTCCACGACAACCCAACGGACCGATTGTCCGCGACCAAGACAGTTATATCAGTGAAAGCCTGGCACGGGGACATCAGTTGACCATTGCGCCCGAAACCGAACTGCAGCGCATCCGTTTTGAAAGCGAGGATACACTTGAATTGTTCGACGGAAGGGCCAATCACAACAACGGATGGTATATTCTTCGGGAAAAAGTCCCCGAAGATGCAACCGAAAATGCCATTGAATGGACCGTCACCCCCAATGTTGAACCGGAGTGGGAATATGAACCCGTCATCCATCATTCGCAGGTGGGCTATCATCCCGATCAGGACAAGCAAATCGTAATTGAAACCGACCAGGATATTGAAGACCCCGGCTCCGTCCGTCTGCTCAAAACCACTCCTGACGGACTGAAAGAAATGGAAGAACAGCAGCCCGAATTATGGGGCACTTTTCTGCGATACAACTACTTCACTGTGGATTTCTCTTCGGTCACTGAAGAAGGAATGTACCTGGTGGAGCTGAATGACAAGCAGAGCAATCCTTTCAAAATATCAAAAGACATTTATCAACGGCATGTATGGCATCCGGTTATTGAACATTTTCTGCCTGTACAGATGTGCCACATGCGGGTCGAAGATTCTTACCGGGTGTGGCATGATGCCTGCCACCTCGATGATGCCCTCATGGCCCCTACTGACCTGAACCATTTTGACGGTTATGTACAAGGAGAATCAACCCTGACCGAATACGAGCCTTATGATCAGGTTCCCGGCCTGGACCGAGGCGGATGGCACGATGCCGGTGATTACGACATGCGGGTGGAATCACAAATTGGGACCATAGAGCTTCTGGCCATGATGCTCAACGAGTTTGACCTCGATTATGATGCCACATCAATCGACCGTGAAAAACGCCTTGTAAAAATTCAACAGCCCGATGGAGAGAATGATGTTGTTCAGCAAATTGAACACGGGCTGGAAAGCATCCTTGGGGCGTATCGTTCCATGGACCGGCTTTACAGAGGCATCATATGCCCCACCCTCGAACAATATGTACTTTTGGCCGACGGGGCCACGATGACCGACAATCAACGCTGGAAGCCCTCCATGCCGGAGGAAGAACGGGACGACCGGCTGGTTTTCACAGAAGACAACCCCGGCAGGGAATGCCGTGTGGGGGCAGGACTGGCAATGACTGGACGTGCCCTTCAGGAACATCGGCCCGAACTGGCCACCGAATGTATTGAAACCGCCCTGGCCATTTGGCACAGTTCAGCATCTGAACTGGATGAAGATGTCAACAAAGCCCGCCTGGCTTCCGAGTTATTAATTGTGACCGGAAATACCGAATTTGAAGAGGAGTTGATCGAAATGCAGTCATTTATTACAGACAATGCCGAACAAACAGCATGGTTCATCGGTAAAGTTTTGCCGTTCCTGGACAATTTGCCATTCAAAGAAGCCATGAGCCAGGCCGTGGACCAATACGCTGAAACAACCCGTGAAAAAGCTCTTAACTCCCCGTTTGGTGTACCCTATGAACCTCATATTTGGGGAGCCGGCTGGACCATTCAGCGGTTTGGTGTGGAACAATATTATTTGCACAAAGCATGGCCCGAGCTGACATCGGCCGACATGTTCATCAATGCCCTGAACTTCATGCTGGGTCTGCATCCCGGCGACAAAACCGTTTCTTTTGCTTCGGGCGTAGGCAGCGAATCTGTGGAAACGGCTTATGGCGTAAACCGCGTGGACTGGTCCTTCATCCCCGGAGGTGTTGTATCGGGAACGGCCCTGAT
>JBNJDH010000191.1:0-6214 GCA_051744695.1 Bacteroidota bacterium
AACTTTACCCGGCTTTATCCATGAAGTATCTTCAAGTTTCGAGGGTTCGGCCAGCAGGTAAACCAGTTCGTTGGTCAGAAGGTCTTTTTCATCATCGGTAAATATGGCAATCCGCCATGGGAAGGATCTTGTTCCGCTGGTTTCGGCAATAAATCCGGCGCGCCTGGGAATATCGTAAGAACGACCGGTTCTTATAATTTCTAACGGATAATGAGGCCATTTTCCTTTTAATCCATGTATGTGATTTTCATTTTTTTCAAGATACATTCCGGGGTAATCCAGTAATGCTGACTCTGTTAATGCGAGCTTAATGTTGTCCGGATATTCCAGTATTAAAGGAGTGAATGCAAATACGGTGTCCTGAAATTCCGAAAGCAGCTTGTGCTCATAATTCTCCTCATATTCAGCCCTGAAAGATTCAGCAATAGGCATGTAAGCCATCGGATCGAGCGGGAAATTATATTCTGAAAGCTCAGTTATGACTTTTACTTCACCCGGGAAACGGGTTTCAAACCGATAGGCAAGTCCCTCATCATACATTCTGAAAATAAGTGAGAAATTTTTCCGGAAATCTATTCTGAGTTCATTGAAATTATTCTGTATGCTGTTGAATTTTCCATACAAAGGATGTACAGTTTCATTCACTTCTCTCTTTTTTGATGATTTTACCCGGGGAGAATCTCCGGGAACATTGAAATTTTCGAATTTCATCCCGATAACAGAAGGAAGAAGAAGTTTTTGATCTTTAAAACTGAGTTCATAACTGATCTCTTTATCAATATGAACTTTCATTTTCGCATTTTTATCCGGAGAGGCCAATGATAAAACTTTTTGAGCCCGGGCGTCAGGATAAAGAAAAAAAACAATTAAAAGGCATAATAGCCAGTACCTGTAAGTAGCTTTAGTTTTCATATTTACTAATTTCAATGTCTTTGAACCAAATTTTTATTTTCTGAATTTTTGTGCAGTTGAAGTGCAATATGTCCATTCATTCCAATATTATATATCTCATCAGGATAATAAATCCAGATATTCTTCACAGGGAATTCTTTGGGATAACCTCCTGTCATGGCCCCGAAAGTAATTGTTAATATAAGGAATATTTTTTCCATAATTTTTTCCCAAGATAGCATATATTCAAAGAGGTGTTAATTGAAAATAAACCTCTGCTCATATTTTTCTCACCAATACCACCCAATCTTTAGCTTTATCTTTTGGAGGCAGCCCCAGGGATTGCTCACCTCCGCCCTGAATGGTTTTCACTTCACCTTTTTGCAACTTACCACCATGGCGGGTATCGTACCATAGAACAGTAAACCTGCCTTTATGATTTTTTAAATCCAGGGTACTTTCTCCTCCCTTTTTAAGTAATATAATGTAGGTATCTCCTTCCAGTGCATAGCAAAAATCGCCCTCTGATGAAATCAGTTCATTACCGGAGACCATTTTATCCACCGGAAAATCATTGTTACAGAAGAAATCAAGGCATATTTTTCCCATGTCCCAAAAAAGATCCCGGCTCCGCCAATCCTCACATGTTAAATCGGAATGAGGATGTTGATACCCAAAATACCATTCAGTGCCCCATGCTCCGGCCAGCATAGCACCCCACAACCCGTTTGTTCTGGCATTATAATGTTCCGGGTTTTCTTCATCAGTAATAAGCGCATGACGGTGATCACCAGGTTCATCACAGGCTACTGCCCATACCTTGCCGGCATTTTTAGCTTCATTAATGACCTGTCTAACCATGTCATTCACCCGGCTGAAGTCTTCTTGATTTGTTTGAAGAGAAGCCCCGGTAAGCTTTGATTGTTCCCCGTACATGGGAGTAAACCATTCCCCGTTATGTATTACCATATGATGATGATAGGAGTCAATGTTATAAATATACTCCGATAAAGCCCGGCGCTGGTTTGCATCAAGTGGCATGGTAGGCGTTCCATGACCCGCCCAGTCGCCTATTTCTTCGCATAAATTCCAGTTCAAAGCCAGATGATGACCAAAACGGGCAACCAACTCCCTGTAATACAGTTTCGTATTAGCGCCGATGGCTCCGTTGTCAAGCAATCCCTGATTTTCATGCTCCAGTGTTTTGAAATGCAGAAAAATCCCGTTTTTCTGAGCATGTAAAAATACAATTTCCCACTGGTCCAATCTTGAACAATCAAATCTGTCGTGGGTATCATAATCGATATAAGGAAAAACATTCCGGTCATCACCGATAATGTTATTGGTTAAAAATGATACGGAATTCATGCCTTTAAATGTGAGATAATTTAATGCGCCAATGATTTCCTTTCCTTTGCCGTCTTGCCATGTGGGATCTCCTTCTTTCCAGTCATTCAGGTGAGGATTCCATTTTTTCACCAAATCATCTTTGTGTCCATCATTCGCAAAATTGCCATCAAAAGCATAATAAGCTAAAAAATTCTCGGGTGCATCCGGCCCACATTTAAAAAAATACTCATTTGTTTCGGCAAATTTAAGGTAACCTTCACCTACATACTGTAAGCGGCCACGGGCTCTAAAATCCTTACCGGTTTTATCGGTGGGAGCAATGTTAAATTTCCCGGATTTTCCATCCATGTAATCTCCACTGGGCAAATTCTTTTCTCTCCAATGTCGTATGGCTGCCCAATCAGCCTTTACAAACTCTACAGAATAATTCCACTGTCCTGTTTGGTCAGGAGCAAAATGAACCTTCCATTGATTCCCCAATGTGGCAGATGTTTGCCCGGCATTTCCATCTGCTGCAAAGTACCCGGGAATGATGTACTTCTTGCCTGATGCTTCATGTTCAAAGGTAACATTAAGGCGGTAATTGAAAAACGGATTATACTCGTCGGTTTCGGAGCATTCAGGTCCATCAAAAGCCAGGGTTACTTTATGCCATTTTTTAAGTTCCCCTTCAATTTTTTGTGCTTTCAATCCCGTGAAAGAAAGTAATACTAAAACAACAGTCAGGGCATAAATAGTAGTTTTCATAATTTTCATTTTTAATTTGATATTCAATTATTGAAGATTTATTCAATGTTAAAACTTTTTTTTGCTCTAATAAAATATTTAAGTCTTTTCTATAGTACCACCCCAAATTTTCCCGTCGGTTCTGAATCCGTAGCCGCGGTAAATGGCACAGGCTCCGCCATGAACATAACTGACTTCGTAACGCCACGTTCCGTTATCAATTAAATGATGATACCATCCCTTATCGGGATTGGCTAATGGGCGGATGGTATCCCATTGACTTTCAAGATTTACTTTTACCGGTTCAAATTGGGATGATGAACAGGAAAACAGTACGCTGCATACTACTATTGCAAAAAGTTTATTCATGACTTTGTATTCTTGATTTTTATATTTCCCGTTTGTTTTTCAGCCCCGAAGGTTTGTCTGTCAGTTGTTTTTTTTTCTTTCATTAAAATATGCACGTTTTCAAGATTCCTTTCCTCCGTTCTACAACTTTAGTTTCGCCACTTTAAAATATCCATTCTCATCTTTCAATTCCGCTTTTAAGGCAATTTCCACAGGTTTATCGGATCTTTTGTCAAAAAGCTGAATGGCAAAGTGGTAACTGCCATGTGGTTCTTCGGTTAACCGTACGTTATATTTCCCGGTGTTTGGTTTGCCCGGCATCCAGTTTTTGTTTCCTGATTTTTCAATTTCAAACTCCAATGTATTCTTCTCCTCATTTTCCGGAATCAGTTTTCCTTTAAGCGTGTATTTGTGGTACGCCGGTGCAACTCCTTTGTTCAGCCATTCTATTTCGAAGGATAAACTGTCATCATCAAATTCTTTGATGTGAACCGATTTTGGGAAATACCAGTAGCCGCACAGATTCAGCAATTCATCCGTCAGCTCCGGGTTATCGGAATACCATTCGCCGAGATAACCATGAAACCCGATGTAAGTTGGACGAATTAATTCCATTGATTTTCTGAAAATTTCCGCTCCGCTGACATTTAATCCGGGAATGGTATTTTCACCGTTCTCCCCGAGCCAGTTGCCATCCTGCTTAACGGACGAATAATGCTGAAGCTCGAAAATTGTCGGCAGTTTCTCGTAAACAGCTTCGAAAAAATGAGGGTGGCTAACCGACCAGGTAGCCAGGTTTTTTTGAACATACCAATCCACCAGCGGACTGTCATCGCGAAACGTAATGTTTTTTGATTTCACGTATTCCAACAGTTCGGTTACATCTTCTTCCGGCTTGTTCCAATAGATTAAATCATCAGTAACCACAATTTGCGTGTTTTTATAGTGCTTCAGGTAAAGATCGATGTGTGCTTTTACCTCTGCAACTGTGGGTGGAATTTGTGTTGAACGGTGCGTATGCCCTTCGCCCCATTCGCCGATGCTGCCCACATCTACATACCGCACCCAGGGTTTGCCGTCGTATTTTTCGGCAAAAGCTTTGTGAAAATTATTGAGTTTTCCGAGGAAAACCGGATCGTCCCATTCAGGAGTCCAGGAGCAATTTCCAAACTCGGGACAGTCAATTCCTTTGGCGCCCGCCTGTTTTACCCAATAAGGAGTGGCGTATTTTACCCCGTCGATTTCTTTGGGAACACTACCCGGGGCGCCTCCTGTTTCTTTGCACGAAATGCGAAAAGAAATTCCGTAGCCCATGGGAACATATTTTTCCACAATATCGTCGATGTAGCTCCAGGCGAACCTGCCCTCTTCAGGTTCAAGAAAAGCCCAGCACAAGCGCAGATACAAATGATCCATCCCGGAAAAATTGTGCAATTCTTCTTCATCCTGAATTAAATATTTATGCACGCCGTTATCGAGCATGTGGTGGTACCAGCCTTTGTCGGGGTTCTCTAACGGACGAATGGAATCCCATTGACTTTCAAGGTTAATTTTTACAGGTTCAAATTTCGAAGAACAGGAAAAAAGAACGCCGCACACAACTATTATTAAAAAGCTTTTCATGATTTAGGTATATTTACTGTTTTATAATTATTTTTTTTTGATCGGCTACCTGTACAATGAAAACCCCTGAATTTAATTCCTCTAAATTAATGTGGTTTTTACCCTTGTTTAGCAGCCCTGTTTTTAACTGATTTCCTGAGATTGAAAACAGTTTGAATTCTGAATCCCGGTCGGCTATCACAAAAACGGTATTTATGAAAGGATTGGGATAAATCCGGATTTCATTCTCATTTTTGTTTATATAAAAAGCATTAACCACAAACTCCGGTTCCCAGGTTCCTTTGAAATAACCGCGTCCGCCGGTTCCCAAAATAATTTCTTTCGGGTTATGCGGATTAAATTTGATTATGCCTCCACGCAATACAGGCAGTCCTGTATTCTCCAGCGTCCAGTTATCTCCGCCGTCTCGTGACAAATAAACCCCCTTTGCGAATGTTTTGTCGTGGTAGGGATGATCGTCGGTGCTTGCAACGATTTCATCCGAATTTTGAGGATTAATATCGATTGATGCCACATACTTGTCATCAACCAGCTTTTTCCACTGATTGTTTTTGTATCGCCAAAGTCCTCCGTTATCCTCGCGAAAGCCACAGGCAAAAACCACAGTTGAATCAAAAGGGTCGACTTTGCAAAAAGTAGCTTTAAAACTGGATGGGGCATACAAAGTAAAATCATTATCGATACCGCGGTAAACTCCTTTGCCGGTGGCAATTAAAATTTCTGATTCGAAATAATTTACACCATCAATATGAAATACATCGGCAGCGCTGAAAACTGTGCTCCAGTTATTTCCCGCGTTTTCCGAATAATAGAGTTTTTTGCCGATTACCGCCCA
Source organism: Bacteroidota bacterium (assembly GCA_051744695.1). Taxonomy (GTDB): domain Bacteria; phylum Bacteroidota; class Bacteroidia; order Bacteroidales; family Marinilabiliaceae; genus Marinilabilia. The sequence continues at coordinate 5,774 of JBNJDH010000191.1, forward strand.
AACTTTATCGGGATCCTGCTGAAATGCGAACACCGATTCGGCTTTACCGGAAGAACCCGCGTTTGGCAATCCAAGGGCGCTACCATGCAGCAATGTAAAAGTTCCGCCCAGGTTTGTGCTTTTGGCAATTCCCTTAAAATCATGTTGCCCGAGCGCCACATAAACTGTATTTTCACCTGCAAAAGCAATTGCATTTCCACCTCCCCAAGTTGGTAAAGATGTTCCGCCTTTCAACCAGGTGTAATAATTGTTTTTGCTGATCCAGAAATTTCCTGCATCCATGGCAGCCAACGCTGAAATTTCTGCATTGGTCGGATGAAATGCAAAGTCTTTACTCACCAATCCGGAATACCCTCTTCCTCTCCATTCTTCATTGTTTAACGGATGCCACCTTCAAAAAACCAGACCAATGCACAGCAGCAACGCCTCGAAGACAGGGTT
>JBNJDH010000192.1:0-6207 GCA_051744695.1 Bacteroidota bacterium
CTCCGGCTTTTTTTAGCTAAAAGCTTCCAGCTACTCAAAATAATTGTCCCAAATTAAACACCTAAGAGCCAAGAGCTACGAGCTAACAGCTAACAGCTTTGAGCTTTGAGCTTCGAGCTTTCAGCTACTTCTGCCTTTGCGACTGAGCTACTAACCTCTTATTTCTGCCTGCAAACAAACAGAGCCGCATACAATGATGCGACTCTGTAAAATTGTTTTTTGAAATGTGATCTTCGGGGTGATCAAATTTCATGGATCACCAAGCCGGACCTTAATTTTGGCTCAAACCAGGTGGTTTTGGGCGGCATGATGTTTCCGGTATCGGCAATATCAATAATCTGCTGCATAGACACGGGATAAAGGGCAAATGCAACCTTCATTTCACCCGAATCCACACGGCGCTGGAGTTCTTTCAAACCACGAATGCCACCGACAAAATCGATGCGCTTAGAGGTTCTCAGGTCTTTAATATCCAGGATTTCATCCAGAACATGTTTGGAAAGAACAGTCACATCAAGCACATCGATGGGATCATTGTCATTATAGGTTCCTTCTTTAGCATTCATCTTGTACCATTTGCCGTCCAGGTACATGCTGAATTCATGAAGCTTTGAGGGTTTATAAGGCTCTGCCCCCATCTCGGCGACTTCAAAATTATCTGAAAGCTTCTCCAGGAATTCCTTTTCAGAGAGACCATTCAGGTCCTTCACCACCCGGTTGTAGTCAATGATTTTCAATTGATTGTCGGGGAAATGGACCGCCATGAAATAGTTGTACTCCTCATTCCCGGTATGATTGGGATTATTGGCTTTACGCTCCAGTCCCACACGGGCTGCGGCTGCAGTCCTGTGGTGGCCGTCGGCCACATAGGTACAGGGCACCTTATTTTCAAAAAGCTCTTCCAGCTTTTTATTGGCTTCGCGGTCCCATACCACCCAGAAATGATGGCCAAACCCGTCTTCTGCAGTAAAATCGTACTCCGGCTCCTGGTTTTCAACAGTATTTTTGACAATCTCATCAATCTCAGGAACCGCTTTATAGCTGAAAAAGACAGGCTCCAGGTTGGCATTGTTGGTCCGGATATGCACCATGCGGTCTTCTTCCTTGTCGGGACGAGTCAGCTCATGTTTTTTGATGACGCCCTCTTCATAGTCGGTGCAGGCGGCTGAAGCCACAATGCCATATTGGGTATGACCGTCCATGGTCTGTGCATAGATGTAGTAACGTGGCTCCTCATCCCTGACCAGCCAGCCTTTATCCCTGAATTTGTTGAAATTTTCAAACGACTTCTGGTATACCTCCTCGGAATGCGGATCCACATCCGGGTCACAATCAATCTCGGCCCGGGTGATATGCAATAAAGAATGTTCTTTCCCTTTGGCCATTTCAGCAGCTTCCTTACTGTTCATCACGTCATAAGGGAGACATGACAAGCCCGCTGCTATGTCTTTGGGTGGCCGTAACCCCTTAAACGGTTTTACTTTTGCCATATTAAACTTTTTATTTATTGACTCGGAAAGTTTCGTCTCCGTCTTTGAAATATTTCACGATCTGCTCAGCGGCCGCAACACCGGCATTGATATTGGCTTCTGCCGTTTGGGCTCCCATTTTCTTGGGGGTAAAGAAAAAACGCCCCTCGAATTTTTCCTCAAAAACAGATTTATTGTCGGGGGCAATATCCGAAATGTAATTGAAGTCGGCGCGCTCTTCCATGAGAGCTGCCATACCCTCTTCATCAATCACCTCTTTACGTGCTGTATTCACCAGGACAGCATTTTCCGGCATCTTGCTCAGCAACTCTTTATTGATAGATTTCACAGTCTTATCGTTGGCCGGAATGTGAAGGGATACATACTGGCAAGTAGCGTAAAGCTCCTCCTGAGATTTTAGTGGGGTTACACCGTCGGCTTTGATTTTTTCATCATCAATGAAAGGATCGAAAGCATAAACTTCCATGCCAAAGCCTTTCGCTATACCCGCCACATATGTGCCGACATTGCCATAAGCATGGATGCCGAGTTTCTTGCCACGGAGCTCGGTACCGGCCGTGCCGTTAAAATGGTTCCGGGCCTGATAAACCATCATACCCAGCGCCAGTTCAGCAACAGCATTGGAATTTTGGCCGGGAGTATTCATGGCCACAATGTTTTTGGCCGAGCAAGCTGCAAGGTCAAGATTGTCGTAACCGGCACCACCGCGAACCACAATCGACAGCTTTTTGGCAGCATCCACCACATCGGCCGTAACTTTGTCGGAACGAACAATGAGCGCATCTGCATCAGCAACAGCAGATTTCAACTCATCGGGTGATGAATATTTTTCAAGAAGAGACATTTCAAGTCCGGCCTCTCCAAATATATCTTTCATTTGGGTAATCGCAGCAGGTGCGAAAGGTTTCTCGGTAGCAACAAGTACTTTTTTCATAATTCAAGTCCTCATTTTTTTTAACGACCAAAGGGCCCGAAGGCCCTTTAGTCGTCGTGTTTCACTTTAATGTTTCTTTTCAAATTCCTGCATGGCATCGACCAGGGCCTTTACACTCTCAAGCGGAAGTGCATTGTAGGTGGAAGCCCTGAATCCGCCGACGCTTCGGTGGCCTTTGATGCCCAACATGCCTTTCTCGGTTGCAAAGTCCAGGAACTCTTTTTCTAGATCGGCATATTCTTCATTCATAACAAAGCAGATGTTCATGAGAGAACGATCTTCTTTGTTGGGAACAGTGCCCTGGAACAACTTGTTCCTATCAATCTCATTGTAAAGCAGCGCAGCTTTCTCCTGGTTTCGTTTTTGCATAGCAGCGATGCCTCCCTGTTCCTTAAGCCACTTCAAAGTCTGAAGGGCAGCATAAACCGGCAATACAGGAGGTGTATTAAACATCGAGCCTTTATCAATATGCGTACGGTAGTCAATCATTGTCGGGATGGGCCGATCAACTTTTCCGAGGATGTCTTTTTTGACAATCACGAAAGTTACACCGGCAGGCGCCAGATTTTTCTGAGCCCCGCCATAAATGACAGCATATTTGGAAACATCCACCGGACGGGAAAAGATGTCGGATGACATATCAGCTACCAAAGGAACATTCACATCAAGATCTTCTTTGATCTCAGTTCCATAAATGGTGTTGTTGGTGGTAATGTGGAAGTAATCGGCATCGGCCGGTACTTCATAATTTTTGGGGATGTAATTGAAATTGGCATCTTTAGAAGAAGCAACTTCCACCACCTCACCGAAAAATCCGGCTTCTTTTTGGGCCTTGGATGCCCATGAACCGGTGTTAAGGTAAGCCGATTTTTTGTTCATCAAATTAAATGGCACCATGTAAAACTGGGTACTGGCACCACCTCCAAGGAAGAGGACTTCGTAATCATCAGGAACATTCAACAACTCTTTAAAAAGAGCCTGGGCCTCGTCCATTACAGCCACAAATTCTTTACTGCGGTGCGAAACTTCCATAACCGAAAGACCGGTTCCGGCAAAATCCTTAACGGCTTCTGCCGTGTTTTTGATCGTGTACTCCGGTAAAATGGAAGGTCCTGCGTAAAAATTGTGTTTTTTCATCACTATATAATTTTAAGAATGAGAAAATCCTTAGTATAATCTTTTGATATAAAAATTTAAGAATATTACAACAAGAATTATGAATGATAAGTCAAATGCATTATTTTGTAATATATTTAAATGTACATGACCAGTTTGCGCTTCAAAGTTAATGAAATGATTCTTTATTCAGGGGAATAATTTACATTTTTTGGCCAAATTAGCTAAAATTTTCTTTATTTTTTAACACTACAAACATCCCCAAGCCTGAAAAAAGCTGCCAAACAACATTTTTCAGGAACCTTCTGTTTTATATGCTTTTTTCTTAGTGAGGGTGGTATTATAAAAAGAATTAAAAAATAATGCAAATGATTCCGTGTTTTTTTCTAAAAACACCACTTAAGCATCACTCAACCACCTCTCCTTCAAGTCTTTCTCCAAAAAGAACAGGCACAATATTGGTCAGATCGGTTGTGTGACAAAATTCGATCACATCGTCCAGTCCGTTTCTGGCCAACCTCTCTTTCTGGGCAGCCTTGAGAATATACTGATAAACATCGGGGCGGGCCATCTCCCATAAATCAAGAGAAGCACTTACCGAATCACATACAGAAGAATAGCTTCCTGATTGCAACAACCGGGAAGCCAGGGCACCGGCAAAAAGGGAATCTTCAAGGCTGAATTTATCTTTCCATGCAGCACAGAGAATAACCACATCCCTGTCCTTACGAACCACCCATTCGGCAAGAGCCGAAAGATTCAAATAAGAGCCCACTCCTACCGCATGGGAGCCGGCTGCTTTATGAATGGCATTTGTTCCATTGGTTGTGCTGTAAACAATATTATGCTGCCGAACCCGCTCGGGGGTAAAATTATAAGGTGAATTACCAAAATCAGCAAAATCCAGCACAATGCCATCGCGCTCTGCTGCCACCAGCTTTCCCTTTTCTTTCCAGTTACGGGCTTCTTCAAGCGACCCAACGGGAATAATGTGCCGGGCTCCATTCATGAAAGCCGTACATATGGCCGAGGTGGCCCTCAGAATATCCACGACCACCACCACGGCTTCGGGATTATGATACAGCTCATACAGGGCCGGTGAAAAACAAACCTCCAGATTGTGCTTCATGTGTTCGGTTAAAAAGTTCCTCAGGTTAAAAAATGTCTGTCCAACAGGATAGAAACATTATAGCAAGCTTATTCCCTGTTCAGATCAACAAACGGGGGTTTTACGACTCTGGCCTTAAGTGCTCTTTTCCGGATCTTAATAAAAACTTCGGTATCTGGTTTCCAAAAGCCACGTTTCAGATATCCCATACCAATTCCCTGTTTAAGAACCGGCGACATGGTTCCCGAAGTCACATGACCAATAACATTTCCCTCGCCATCAACGATCTCATAGTCATGACGGGGTATGCCGCGGTCTTCCATAAGAAGTCCTCTCAAACGAAAATCCACGCCTTCCTTTTTTTGTTTTTCAAAAATGCTACGCGAAATAAAGTCGTTTCCGTCAACAAGTTTGGTGATCCATCCCAAACCACCTTCTATAGGAGATGTATTGTCATCAAGGTCGTTCCCATATAATGCCAGCCCTGCTTCCAGACGTAAAGTATCCCTGGCCCCAAGTCCTGCCGGCAAGAGTCCGGAACTTTCACCCTGCTCCATAATGGCATTCCATACGGAAGGGGCATCTTCATTAAACAAATACAGTTCAAAGCCCCCTGAACCGGTATAGCCGGTATTAGAGATAACAACCCGCCCGGCACCGGCAAAACTTCCTTCTTTAAAATGGTAAAAAGGAATGTCTGAAAGATCGGTAGATGTGAGCGGTTGAAGAATTTCCCGGGCTTTAGGTCCCTGAACGGCCAGTAGTGAAATCTTTTGACTGGCATCTTCCAATTCCGCTCCAAAGGTATTTTGTTTATTGATCCAATTCCAGTCCTTCTCTACATTGGCGGCATTAACAACAAGCATATACTTTTCATCGTCATACTTATATATAATAAGATCATCCACTATACCCCCTTTTTCGTTGGGCATGCATGAGTACTGAGCCCTGCCCGGATATAATGCACCCACATCATTGGTGGTAATACGTTGCATCAGATCAAAGGCATGAGGACCTTTCACCCAAAATTCCCCCATATGGGAGACATCGAACATGCCGGCCGATTGACGCACAGCAAGATGCTCGTTATTAATGCCTGAATATTCAACCGGCATCTCAAAGTCGGCAAAAGGAACCATCCTGGCTCCCAATTGCTCGTGGATATTGTATAAAACGGTTTTTTGCATCACGTTTAAAAATTTTTTTTGCAAAGTTATTCGGGAAACCCGAAAAACAAAAAATATCCCGCTTCTCTCCCGGGAAACAAAAAGGTTTAAATCACAAAAAAACAAATGTACATCAAAAAAGGGGGCAACAAAAATGACATTTATCGGAAAAATAACGTAATTGCAATAAGAAAAGGATTAAAAAGCTGATTTTAATATTCCTGTTGAAGAAAGATTTTTTGTTAATAAGATCTTTACTTGGTTATTAACCTGGAGACATCAGGGATGCAGATGGATAATTTTCTTTCCCGATCATTTTATTTAAATTTGTGGCTAAACAAGGGCGCAGAAAATTTTTTAGTCTTATGTCAAACCAATACAATACTATTGATC
>JBNJDH010000193.1:0-6192 GCA_051744695.1 Bacteroidota bacterium
AAATTATAAAACCCCGTTATCAATCTGAACGATGATGTGTTCAATCATGCGGTCTTTGCGATCTTCATCGAATTCCTTTTTCAGGTTGGAACCAAACAAACGGGCCACCGACTGCCAGAAGAAAGCAGAAAAACCTCCTTTGTACTCTTTGATCAGGTTATAGGATGTATCTCCCGTCTCCCTGTCGATAAGCTTAATCAGGATCCGTCCCTGCGAAAAAGTCAGCTTTCGCAAAGGCTGCTCAAACTCATTAAACAATTCCTTTTCGGCTTCCTTTAAGTAAGCTTTTCTTTCATCTTCGTCTTCAATACGTGCCAGCTTGGCATTAATCTTTTCCAGCTTATGGGCTGCAAGACGGGCATAAGGAAGAGCAACTTTGATGTTGCGCACCAATTTTTTATAATATCGCTTTTCTCTCTTGTTCCTGAAATCCCAGTCAGGCACAATTGTTACTTCACCAAGAATCACATGCGGGAGCGTATCACCTTTTACAATTTCCCTGCTAAGCAAAAAAACCTCTTCCCCGTCCATTTCCTCTGTCTTTACATTTTGCCCCGACAAGGAAAACAACGGCAATAAAATAAGCCCGAATAATATGTATAAGAAAACATATCTATTCATAAAAAAAATCTCCTTCTGCTATTCACCCATGCAAAAAGCTTACCCAAACCCTATCATGTATTCTTTTCTATCCTTTTCTTCAGCCATTCAATTTCAAGGGGCCACAATTCAGGATCAGGCGTTTCCAAAATAACAGGAACATCACTCAATCGTTCATCCTGCATCAACCGGGAAAAAGCTTTTTCGCCAATTTCTCCCTTCCCCAGACTTGCGTGCCGGTCTACACGGCTACCCAACTCGCGTTTGGCATCATTAAGGTGAATTCCCCGCAGGTACTCAAACCCGATAAGTTCTTCAAATTCCTTCCAGGTTTTCTCATACCCTTCTTCTGACAAAAAATCATATCCGGCAGCCCACCCATGGCAGGTGTCGATGCAAACACCAACCCGCGACTTATCATTGACCAGCTCAATGACTGATGCCAAATGCTCAAACGAATAGCCAATGTTGGAACCCTGCCCGGCAGTATTTTCAATCACAGCGGTCACACCACTGGTAGCATCCAGCGCTTCATTGATGGAGGCTGCCACACGTTCTATGCATTGAGCCTCAGAAATCTTCCTCAAGTGACTGCCGGGATGAAAATTCAACCGGTCAAGTCCGAGTTGTTCACATCGCTGCATTTCATCCAGGAATGCATCACGGGACTTTTTTATTCCAGCTTCTTCCGGATGTCCCAGGTTAATCAGGTAACTATCATGTGGCAATATTTGCTGTGGGTTAAACCCATACTTTTCACAATTCTCGCTGAACTTTTCAATGTTTTTTTCCGTAAGGGGTTTCGCTTTCCATTGTCGCTGATTCTTGGTAAACAAAGCAAATGCAGTAGCACCGATAGCGGCAGCATTTGCGGGCGCATTTTCCACGCCCCCCGCGGCACTCACATGCGCACCTATAAATTTTGCTGTCATTATTTCCTTGTTTTTTAATCTCGTCCGTTATACTTTCTATTTTAGTCAGAATACGAAAAGGAGAATTCCCCGGAACTCCACCTTCCTGCAAATCCAATTCAATATAAAAAAAGAAGCAGAAAAAACCAAAATCACTTCCATGACCATTGACAGGCACCCTGCCATTTTGACAACATCAGAAATTTGGCATCATTTGTGATTCATCGACTCATGTAAATTTGTATATATCCAAATTTTTTGTTTTAAGATATGAAACATCAACCTGTTATTTCATTACACGACTTTCAATCTCATCTGAAAAAGCAGTCCGAGCTGTTTTTACTGGTTTACAAGAAGGGATCGGAACAAAGTGATTGCGCCGTTTCGAACCTTGAAAACATAACCAATGAACCATCTCAGCCTGTTTTCTCGGTAGATGTTGCAGAAGTGCGGGATGTTCACCCGGTGTATAATATAACCACCGCACCCGTGATCATCGAATTCAAAAACCAAAAGCCGGTCCGCCAGCTAAAAGGATGCCATCGCCCCGAAGCTTTGGAAAGTTTTTTCACCCCTTCGGCGGTCCAGACGGCTGATGAAGACGGCAAAAAAAGCAGGCAGGTGATTGTCTATACCACACCCACTTGTTCATGGTGCCGGACATTAAAAGATTACTTGCGTAACAATCAGGTCCCCTTCAGAGAAATTGATGTGACCAAGGACGAGAAGGCAGCCACAGAAATGGTGCGGCGCAGCGGTCAACAAGGCGTTCCGCAAAGTCTTATCGACGGCCAGGTAATTGTAGGTTTCGACCGAAACAAGATCAACAACCTCCTGGGTATAAATGCATAAAACAATTGTAAAACCATAATTGAATTGCCAATGAAAGAGTTACAACCTATCAATCAACACGTTTTGCTCGAGTTAGAAGATGAAAATACCGAGCAAAAAACCGCTTCGGGGATCATCATTCCCGAGAGCGCTCAAAGTAAAGAGAAAACCGGAAAGGTAGCCGGCATCAGCAACATCGACCACCCCGAAATCGCAGTCGGTGACACCGTCCTTTACAAAGAATATTCGGGCACAGAAGTGGAGTTCGAAGACAAAAACTACCTGCTGGTCCCCTACTCAGATATTCTGGGCAAAGTAGTGGAAACCGACAGCATTTAACCCGGATTATTCAAAAATAAACTATGAAACGAAGTTCGACGAAGTCAATAGTCCAGGTTAAAAAGTTCTGACTTATCGTAGACATTTCTGACGTTAGAACAACTAATTATTCCATTTATATCAATGCCGGATTTAAACAATCCGGCTTTTTTTATGCACAAGGATGCATAAAATCAGAGACAGAAACCAAAACAATTGTTAAATTGCATCCACGAAAAAACAAATCAACACCAATTTCTATAACCGTAAAAACAACCAGGTCATGCATAGCCCGATTATTCCAAATGTCAATTCCGAAATTGGCGAACTTGAAGCAGTAATCCTCCATACACCCGGTCCCGAAGTTGAAAATATGACCCCGGCCAATGCTGAGAGGGCTCTCTATAGCGACATCCTTAATTTGCCGGTGGCAAACGAAGAGTATCTTCAATTTAGTGAAGTATTAGGCAAACTCACCCAGACCTTTCAGGTGAAAGATTTGTTGGCTGAAATATTGACCAATTCTACTGTAAAAACAGAGATGGTCGAAAAAATCTGTTCACACGAACAAGTGGGGAGCATTAAAGAAGACCTTCTGGGCATGGCGCCAGAAGAGTTATCAGCCCAGCTCATAGAAGGGGTGGCACTGAAAAGAAACACCCTCACTTCTTTTCTGTCCGAAGAAAGATATGCCCTGCGCCCCCTCCACAATTTTTTCTTTACGCGTGATGCATCCACAACAATATTCAATGAGGTCATGATCTCTAAGATGGCCAACAAAGTCCGCGAAAGGGAATCCCTCATTATGGAAGCCATTTTTAACCATTCCTCGCATTTAAAAGCCAACACCAGCAACCCGCTAACGAATCAAAATAACGGACCGGAAACTTTCATCGAAGGCGGGGACATTCTCCTGGCCCGTGAAGACATCCTAATTGTGGGCAACGGCGCAAGAAGTTCAACACAGGGCATTGACTTCCTGGTTGAACAAATGAAAAAAAAGGAAGGGAAAAAATACATCGTGGTTCAACAACTGCCCAGTTTTCCCGAATCTTTCATCCACCTGGATATGGTTTTCACGCTGCTTGACCGCAATACCTGCATGGTTTATGATCCAATGGTAAGACAGGAAACCAATTATGCCACAATACTTTTAACCATTGAAAACGGCGAAGTAACAGAAATATCCCGTCAGCCGGGGCTTCTTCAATGTCTGAAAAATCTCGGCATGGAGCTGGAACCCGTATCGTGTGGTGGAAAAGATCTCTGGCAACAAGAGCGGGAACAATGGCACAGTGGGGCCAATTTCTTTGCTATAGGACCCGGGAAATTGATGGGGTATGCACGGAATGTACACACCCTGGAAGAACTCAACAAGGCAGGTTACCACATCATTAAAGCCGCCGATGTCATAAATGGCACACGAAATCTGTCAGATTACAACAAGTACGTAGTTACCATTGAAGGTTCGGAATTGCCACGCGGAGGCGGTGGTACCCGATGCATGACCATGCCTGTCCGGCGCAAAGACCTATAAAAATTAAACCACCTGTTTGACCAATTGAGCAGCTTCCTGCAAGGTGATGGCCGAATGGACTTCCAGTCCGGATTCGTCAATCACCTGTTTGCCTTCTTCAGCATTGGTGCCCTGAAGGCGGACAATCACGGGAACATTGATTTCTCCAAGGTTCTTATAAGCTTCCACAACACCGGCTGCGACCCGATCGCAACGCACGATGCCGCCGAAAACATTAATAAGAACAGCCCGGACAGAAGGGTCATCAAGAATGATCCGGAGTCCGGCTTCAACCGTTGTGGCATTGGCCCCTCCTCCAACATCCAGAAAATTGGCCGGTTCTCCGCCCGACAATTTGATCATATCCATTGTAGCCATTGCCAGGCCGGCTCCATTGACCATACAACCCACATTGCCATTGAGCTTTACAAAATTCAGATCATGTTCTCCGGCTTTCACTTCAGTGGGATCTTCCTCCTCCAGGTCACGCATTTCGGCCAAATCAGGATGCCGGAATAACGCGTTGTCATCAAGGTTGACTTTAGAATCGACAGCCAAAATTTTATCGTCGGTGGTTTTCAGAACCGGGTTGATTTCAAAAAGAGAGGCATCCACCGATACATAAGCACGGTACAATGAGCCGACAAAGCGGGTCATCTGCTTGAAAGCATCTCCCTTTAGCCCAAGATTAAAGGCAATTTTCCGGGCCTGGAAAGGCATAAGGCCCACTCCGGGATCTATTTCTTCCCGGAATATCCTCCCGGGAGTATTCCGGGCAACATCTTCAATATCTACTCCGCCTTCTGTGGAATACATGATCACGTTGCGCCCTGTTTGACGGTTCAGAAGCACACTCATGTAGTACTCTTCTTTTTCAGAAGGTCCCGGGTAATATACATCCTGGGCCACAACCAACTTATGGACTTTTTTCCCCTCCGGTCCTGTCTGGTGAGTAACAAGCTGCATACCGATCATTTCATTCGTCAACTCCCGTACTTCATCCAGAGTCTTAGCCAGTTTTACACCACCACCTTTGCCCCTTCCCCCGGCATGAACCTGGGCTTTTAGAACCCACCATTGGGTGCCGGTCAGTTCCTGCATTTGTTTAGCAGCTTCCACGGCTTCATCAACTGAAGCGGCCATAATTCCTTCCTGGATATTTACACCATGTTGCTTAAGAACAGCTTTGGCCTGATATTCATGAATGTTCATATGACGATTTTTTATTGTGAGAAAATATTTTCCGAATTAATAAAATTAAATTAGCCGATGCAAGCGACAATTTGCGATTGTCCAGGAATCACTAAATTTGCCTTCCGAAAACCATTTCATACTGTCCATGCGTAAATTAAAGATCGACGAACTCAAACGGATTTCCACAGAGGAATTTAAAAACTCAACCAAAACCCCTGTTGTTGTTGTACTCGACAACATACGCAGCCTCCACAATGTGGGAAGCATCCTCCGGACTTCAGATGCCCTGAGGCTTAAAGCCGTTTATTTATGCGGCATAACCTCTACTCCACCCCATAAAGAAATCCATAAGACAGCGTTGGGTGCCGAGGATTCCGTGGAATGGCATTACTTTGAAAGAACAACTGATGCCATAGAAAAGTTGAAAGAGAACCAATATTTACTGGTTGGTGTGGAACAGGTGGAAGGAAGCACAGACCTTAGAGCATTCCAGGTCGATACAACAAAAAAATACGCGATCATATTGGGACACGAGGTCAGGGGAATTGATCAGAAAGTGGTTGATCGGTGCGACTTTTGCCTGGAAATCCCCCAATATGGCACCAAACACTCCTTCAACGTATCGGTATCGGGCGGCATTGTTCTTTGGGAAATAGCCAAACCCTGGCTAAACGACTAATTAAACGCAGGTCTGAAGAAAAAAGCAAAACACATTAATTCATTAAAATCGAGTAGGAAGATAGGGATTATTTCCCTATCTGTCCTCTCACACCACCGTACGTACGGTGCCGTATACGGCGGTTCCTTAGTCCACCCTCACTT
>JBNJDH010000194.1:0-6188 GCA_051744695.1 Bacteroidota bacterium
TTGACCCAAATAGGTTTCGTAAGTGCCGTATCCTTTTACGACCATGTACCCTTTATCTCCGTAGAAGATATTTCCAACTCCTGCTCCATCTTCCTGGTTTGTACACCAGTTCCGTACTTCGAATTGTATTATCTTCTTTTCTTTTGGGTAATGATAAACAGAAGTCTGAATTTCAGGAACTTCTTTGGTGTCGTCCCACAGGAATTTTCCTCCCATTGATGTAATACGTTCGGGCAGAGAATCTACTCCCAGCCCCCACATGCAAAGATCGGTTTCATGAATCCCCTGGTTGCCCACGTCACCATTTCCATAGTTCCAGTGCCAGTGCCAGTTGTAATGCACCAGGTTGCGGGTGAAAGGAGGCATGGGTGCCGGTCCGCACCACAGATCATAATCGAGACCAGCCGGTACCTGTGATATTCCTTTGTCACCAATATCGGGTCGCCAGCGAAATACCAGGCCACGTGACATGTAAACACGGCCAATCAAGCCGTCCTCCAAGTGTTTAACGGCTTCGCGAATGGCTTCTGAACTGCGCAATTGTACACCGTGCTGAACAATTCGGTTGTATTTATAGGCAGCTTCAATCATTTTTTTGCCTTCATAAATATTGTGGGTGGCTGGTTTTTCAACATATACATCTTTTCCGGCCTGGCAGGCCCAAACTGTTTGCAACGCATGCCAGTGGTTGGGTGAAGCCAGTGCTATAGCATCAATGGAATCGTCATCGTAAATTTTCCGGAAATCCTGTTCTATGGCTACTTTTTTACCATATTTTTTTTCAAAATCTTTCGCACGTTCCTGCAAAACATCCATATCGGGATCACTGAGTGCAACCACTTCCACATTGGCTTTTTCTGAAAGCCCCATGATTTCGTTTATGTGAGATTTCCCCCTTCCATACACACCTAAAACAGCCACTCGTATCCTGTCGTTTGCTCCCTTTGCCCCTGCAGATAGAATTGTTGGCTTTTCAATGGTTTCTCCTTTTAAGACACCTGGAGAAACAGCGGCAATAAAAGCACCAGTAGCTGCATTTTTTATGAATGACCTCCTTGAATTATCTTTATTTTTTATCATTTTTTATGATTTATTTTTTATGAAAATTGTTTGCAATTTCAGTAATCTGATTGTCTGCAAGGTCTCCGCCAATTATTACTTTGTGTTTAAAAACAACGTTCTCGCCCGGGCTTAACTCCACTATTGCCGGTTCTGTATCATCTTCAACAGCACGTCCTGCCAGGTTATTAGTGGCAAAAAGACCATATCCGCGTGCATGCGACCATGCAGGATAATTTGGGTTTTCGGGATGGTCAAGAATTACAATGGTAATAACTTCATCATTTTTTTCGGCTTTTAAAGCCACCCATGGGCTTCTTTTCCCCCATACGTCTCCTCCGGTTACTCCCTCTGCATTGCGGTAAACTCCATTTACTCCCTCATTATTTAGTACAGGGGTTTCTGTAACATTTCCATTGGCATCTAAAAACCTGCCCGGTTTGTCAACCGGTTCTTCAAAGGCCCTGTCAACTCGTAATCCGATAAGTCCTTCTTTATTGTCTTTGAATGTAACTTCCTGTTCTGCTGTTAATTCTGTAATTCTTTCTATGCTTCGGGTTCCGTTATTTTCATCAAAAATATAGGTTGTAACTTCATTAAGAAGTGTTTCGTTATCGATATTTACCCATGTTGATTTGGCAACCAACTTGCCTTCTTTTTGATTTAACTCTACAATTTCGTTAAATTTTATTGAACCATAATTGTGCTTTCTGTCCGCTTCGATTGCAAAGGAATTGTTCCAAAAATCAAGTCCGTTTACATCGCCAAAATTAAACCATAACCCAACATGGTGGGGATGGTCTGTCCTTTCGAAAGGTTTCGGGTCAATGGGAAATCCTCTCGTGATTTCATTTCCTGCGGCTGTTGATATTGGATAAAGTACTTGTTTTTCCATATCATCAGGATAGATAAAGGACGTAAAATAATTACCATTTATGGAGATATCTACTTTTTTGTCGTCTTCATCGTGTTCAAACTCTACTTTTCCGTTTGTTGAAGTACAACTTATGGCGGGAAAAAGTATTATAATAAGTGCAAAATATTTAATTAATTTCATTCTTAGACAAGTTATTGTTATCAAATTTTATGTTGAAAAAATTGGTTTGTATAATAGCATACTGCTCCGAAGAGCAGTATGCTATTTACATTATCTGAAAACTTAATAATGTGGATTCTGTTCCAGTGCCGGAGCTCTTTTTAGCTCATCCGATTGAATTGGAATCCAGTACATTTTTTCCTCTACGTTATTATCGGGCATGGCCCTTCTTCTTGCCCATGTGGTGGTTGTTACGCCATCCACCGTAATTTCTTTAATGTTAATCCCCAGTACAGTTTTGGGCAGTAGTTCATCGAGCTTTCTCCATCTGCGTATATCATACCATCTGATATCTTCAGCAAAAAGTTCCACTTTCCTTTCATAGTGATAAGCATCCCAGATGTCCCCCGTAAAGTCAGGCATTCCGGCGCGGTTTCTTATCATGTTTATGTAAGTGGCAGCTTCGTCTTCTTCGCCAAGCTCCAGGCATGCTTCCGCATAGTTTAACAGTACTTCGGCATACCGCATAAAAATCCAAACGTTTTGATTGTTCTCATCTCTTCCAATGCTTTGATCATCCATGAATTTTTTCAAACGGTATCCGCCATAATTTCCGTTCCAGTTTTCAACCGGTCCATTTCGTGTATCCAATCCGTACCTGAAGTAAACGGTTTCTCCGCTTTCGATTACTTCCCTGGTTCGTATGTCAAGTATCCCAAGCGGATCTGTATCGGCCAGGTTTGGGAAGCGTGGCTGCCAAACGGCACTGTCATAAAGAACGCTTGCATAAAAGCGGGGTTCACGAAAATAGTATGGATTTTCGTTCGTGTATTCATCCGAAGCGTTGACGTATTCTCCCCATTCGCCATCATCCTGAATTGTAAAATGATCGAAAAAATCAGAACCATCCATCATCTGGTAACTATCTACCATTTGCTGCATGGGACTATTTCTTCCAAAATTATTGATCCCATTTGGGCCACAGGTTCTGTTCTGGTTGTGAGTAGCACCGACATCGGGTTTGAACATCCGGCCCCAAATAACTCCCTCTCCCGAAAGGTCATAGGCCTTGAAGAAGGAAAAATAATTTTGTGCAACGGCGTCCTGATCAGGCGCACCAAAGTCGGCTAAATTTACCGTTCCCAGGTCGATAACTGCTTTAGCAGCATTTTTAGCTTTGGTCCATAACTCAGTTCTGTTGGCATTTGTATAACCAACCAGGTCATTGGCCACATTCGGTCCGGCTGTAAGTTCACTGGCCGCGAAAAGCAGTACTCTTGCCTTGAGCGCTAAAGCTGCCTCTTTGGTGGCCCTCCCCATTTCCATTTCACTTTTCTCGTTGAGCAACCCAGCAGCTTCATCACAATCAGCCACAATGAAATCGATGGTTTCTTCGAAGGTGCTTCTTGTAATATCCAGAAATTCGTCATTCAGGGAGAAAGGTTCGCTTAATAACGGCAGGCCACCATAAGAGCGCATAATTTCATGGTACTCCCATGCCCTCAGAAACAGGGCTTCTCCTGTCAAAATGGCTGCTTCTTCCTCTATATCAGCTTTTTCTGCGCCTTCATAACCTTCAGGAACCTCATCAATATTCGAAAGAAATAAATTGATTCTTTGTATATTACTGAAATGTCCCCAGTTAAGATGACCCCGGTTAGACCCGAGCCGGTCGGGGGTTATCTCCCCGGTATTCCATGGTTTATTGCTGCCACCCCTGGCCATTAAAAGTTCGTCTGTCATGGCACCAAGCATCTCTCCTTTGCCCATTCCATATTCCACCTGGTTGTATGCCCTGGTTAAATAGGTAGCGGCAAGGTCGATGTCCGACCATACAACAGGGTCAGAGTAACTGTCTAACGGGGTTTTGTCCAAAACTTCTTCACTGCAAGCTGGCAGAAGAACTAATATAAATACAAGTAGCTTTATGCCTGTGATATATTTTTTCATAATAATAATATTTAAAATTATAAGTTCGTGTTTTTATTAATTAAAACGATATCTGTGCACCTACAGAAATTACTCTCATAATTGGGTAAGCACCCATACCATCCGTTTCAGGATCCATTATTTTATTTCCTGAATAAATGAGCCAAAGGTTTTGTCCTGCCGCAAACACTTTCGCATTTTTAAGCATTAGCTGGCTCGTTATACGCTGAGGAAGGTTATAAGTCAATTGCAGGTTTTTTAACCGCAGAAAGGATATATCGGCATAATGATGATCGGTAATATGACTGCCTCTCCAATATTCTTCCACTCTTTCATAGGCCCTTGGTTTTGTGGCATCTGTATTCTCCGGGGTCCATCGGTCATCTGCATCGTACTGGAAGTAATTTCCTGCCGAACCAATGCGTCCGTCAGTGTAGATATAACGTAAAGCTCCGCTCTGCCCCTGAAGGAGTCCTCTGAGTTGCCAGTTTTTATAACCAACATCGAACGAGAACCCATACGTTATTTCAGGAGTGGTGGTAAGCGGAAACAGTTGCCTGTCGTCGGTTGTAATTTCTCCGTCTTCGTCATAGTCTTCGATAATTATATCGCCAGGCCTTGCTCCACTCACGTGAGGCGTTGAATTAACCTCATCCCAGTCGCTGAAAATACCTATTTTTTTGTAAAGAAGCAGGGCATTCATCGGATGTCCTGTTCTGGTTTGCCATGGCACAGGCCGTTCTGGTTCATCCATTTCTACCACTTTATTTCTTGAAAAGGCAAAGTTACCTGATGCTCCATAGCTAAAGTCGCCTCTTCTGTCCCTGTAAGCAAGTAAAGCTTCAACTCCGCGGTTTTCAGTAATCCCAAAATTTTCGTCGGGCAGTGAAATACCAGTGAAACGCGGTACTGACACATTCCTTTCAACGAGGATATCTGTACGTCTTTCATAGAAAAAATCGGTTTCAAACGTCATTTTGCTATCTAACATTGTAGCGTCCCATCCTGCATTAAAAATATTGGCAACTTCCCATGTAATAAAAGGATTCGGGACATTTGCCTGGTTCAGGCCTGCAGAGTAGGTCTTGCTTTCTCCAAAGGTGTAGCCCTGCTCAAATCCATAACTTGTTAAATACTGGAAAGCATCTACCTGGTCGTTCCCCAGCTGGCCCCATGAAGCCCTGAATTTAAGGTCGTTAATAAAGCTGTTGTCTTGCCACCAGGCTTGTTCCGATGGCCGGTAACCTATTAATGCAGACGGGAAGTTACCCCAGCGGCCACTCTCTTCGGAGAACCTTAACGAACCATCCCTCCGGAAGCTAAACTGGAAGTAATAGACGTTACTGTAATTATAGCTTAAACGGCCGAAATAATTGACACGGGCATCAAGTCCCACATATTCGTCATTATCCTTTTCAGCATCGCCACCGGCAAAAAGGTAAGGTAACCGGTCAGAAACAAAATACCTGCGAAAAGCCTCAAAGCCTCCGTTCTCATATTCATTCTGTTCGTATGCAGCAAAAGCCTCCACGTTATGGACATCGTTAAATGTATTCACATAGTCAACCTTAAAGTTAGCGGTTTTTGATACAGAATGTTGAGAATAGTTTGTCACCCTCGGTTCGGGGAAGCCGATGGTTTTTGAAACGATATAGTCAGTACCGTCTTCTTTTCCAGTATTCCCATCGTTGAGATAAGCGGTTTCATCCAGGCTGTAAAGAGTCCATGGTTTCTGGAATAATTTTCTGTGCCGAATATACTTGTCATAAGCATAATAGCCGGTAAAGCTCAGACCTTCAACTCCCGGAACTTTCAGGGTGGCAGTGAGTATGTTATTGCTACGGTACCGTTTGTCATCGTCAAAACCTGTTTCTTCTGAAGCTGAAACCATTGGTTGGTCTCCGTATTCTATATCAGGACCCGGCAAATCAGTACCCGGCATTAAGGCATGTGAAGTTGGGTACATTCTGATTATTCCCTGAAATATGGAGTTGGCCGATTTGGTCGGATATCTTCTGTTTTCCTGTATGCCATTAATATCAAGTCCTATACTAATGTATTCATTGATTTTGGCATTAATGTTAAATTTCAAATTATACCGGTTGTATGAAGTGGCCGAATTGGTATAAATACCATCGTCAAACTGGGTGCCAAACGATCCGTG
>JBNJDH010000195.1:0-6170 GCA_051744695.1 Bacteroidota bacterium
CCTGAAGCCAATCAATACCTTCAGGAAGATTACCGGAAAGGTTGGACATTATAAGAATTAGTATTGAAAAATGTAATAAATGAAATAATTATGCACAAAAAATATAAATGGTTCAGTTTTCTTTTTATTTTATCTTTTTTAATGTTGTCAGGAATACAGGAAACAAATGCTGTACCCTCCGAAAAAAAAGATAAATGCTTTTCAAAAAAAGACAAATGATCCCTGGATTTATAAATGGGAATTAGAGTAGATAGTTATTATTATCCTATTCTGTACATAAATTTTTTTTGAAGTTGCACCAACCAATAAAAACCTGTCAAACAAAGCTTCGCCAAAATATTGTCTGTTGAATTTATAACAGAACTCATTTAGTTATCCCTTTAGTAACTCGGGTTTGATTTTGTGGTGAATATCCAGCAGCATTCTTTTTGCATTGCTGATAGCAAGGTGTCCCCAAGGTAAGATTTCTCCAACCTGCTTTTTCGGTATTACTTGGACCTGGTGTTTCTTTTCAAGCTTTTCAAATCCGGTATATGAAGTAGAGTCATCGGTTATTAATGTGGAATCTTAAGAATTAATGGTTCGTACCTGTTCGTTATCGTTTCAGCTATAAGAATTTGTTACAGTCATGGATGGAAAAAACAGAAAATCAATTACTTCGGTACAGATAGCTAATGATGATTGGTAGGTATGGCCAACTTTTTACATGGGGGCAAGGAACTGAAAATTGAACATTCCGCCTATGAAGTATTACAGAATTTGGGAATACCTGTCCTGGATAAAATATCTATATATGAACTACTAACAGGGTTATAGTATACAAAAAAATGTTAAAGAGATAAACTATAACAAACTGTTTTTTATCTTTTTTTGTGGGCTGCAGTAATTTTTTTGTTTTTTTTGCATACATTATTTAAATTTTTTGCATACATTTGAACTTAATATGGCTTTTTCTTTTTATATTTAAAATTAAAATACTTTAATTATGAAACTAAAACTTCTACTTTTTTTAATGTTATTAACCGGAATACTTAGCGCACAAGAACCGAATCGTTCTTTAATTATTACTGAAGCCCGAATGACTGGCAAGGATCGTGATAAGTATGTAGAACTCACCAATATGGGTGATACAGATATTAACCTTAGTGAGTACAAGTTTGGAAATATGAGACCATGGATGCAGGAACCCATATCTGATCCGTGGAATGATCCGTGGGTCCCGGAAAACGATCGCTGGTTTTTCCTTCCGGAAAAAATCCTGAAGCCTGGCGAATCGTATGTTATTACCGGTTGGTGGGATTTTGAAATTGCGATGTATAAAAAACGTGTACCGGGTTGGGAAGGGTCCGAACGTACCAAACAAATTGAATTTTTGGAAGTAGCAGATTTTTTAATTCATGTGGAAGAATCAGCTGCAGGTTACCCAGGTGTCAAAGACAGCGCAACCACTAGTGAAATTTATGGCGACAATTACCAAACAGTGTTGCACACTAATATTGGTAGTGGTTGTTACTATATTGAACATCACTTTGCTGAGGGAGATTCGGCTGTAGTTGACCAGGTTGGCGGTGTATTTGACGAGGAAGGACGTAATGGATATCACCCATACGACGTGGCTGGTGTAACCGATGCAACAGATAATTCTATTCTGGTTCGAAAAGCCACGATAACCACTGGAAACCTGGACTTTGCAAATGCACGAGGTGTAGGGTTGGAAGACTCGGAATGGATTCCAATTCCGATTCCTGAAGGATATAATGCCTGGCGCGATTTATGGTGGACTGTGGGAAATCACGGCCTTTATAATCTTGATGAAAATACATTGGAATCCGACATAATTAATATAGATTTTGATAGTAAAACACTGACCGTACCATGGGGTGTACGTAGGCTCGATGATATTATGAGACATATGAAGAAAAAATCAGGAATTGCATGGAATTACCATTTAAATTCAAACCGTTCCGACTCACTTTTTCTTTCTGCCCGCACAGGTGACAAATTAACAGTTTATTGCGTTGGTGAAGATTTGCAAACAGCAACTTTTGATATTATTGTAACAGAACCTGATCCCGATGTTAATATTGTAGTCCCCAAAGCCAGAATGAATATCGGGTCTGTAGCAGATGGCGGTCCAATCAGAACGAACACACAAGCAGGAATTGAAGGTCTTGACTGGCCAAGAGTAACTACGCATGGCCATGGAACTGACTCCATAACAGGTACTTGGGGAGGACTTTCTTATTCAATGCGTACCGATACATTATTAAAATACTTGGAAATACCTGCAAATGCAAGCTGGGAATTTGTATGGGTTGACGGTATGGAAAGAGCGGACCTTAAAAATGGAGATAAGCTAAAAATTATTTCTAAAGATGGAACTCCCAAAGAATATTTTATTAAGTTACAGCCTTATCGCCCAAGTCACAATGCGAATTTGGCTTCAATTACATGGCCTGATATACCCGATTTTTACAAAGGTATTTTTGGATGGATTGGCGATACTATTCCCAACTTTACGCCAACAACTTATACTTACAGGGTTCAGGTACCATTAGATGTGGAAGGAATTCCATCTTTAATTGCAAAAACGGTGGATTTGAATGCCAATGTTGATGTAAATAGGGCAATGTCCTTGTCAGGAACTGTTGAGGACCGGACCATAAGCTATGCAGTTACCGCGGAAGATGATAGTGTTTCAAATACATATAATGTTGAATTAGTAAAAGAAAAAGACCCTGATAATCTTCAGCCTTATGAGGCCGAACCATTTTTATCAGAATTAGTATTCTGGGAATCTTGGAACAACAGTTTTGGTGAAATTTGCAACCCGGGAAATGAACCACTTGATTTGAGTGATTATATGATTGTTATGGCCTATGATAACGATCCCGCGAGTGCCATTCAATCACGTATGGAAGAAGACGAATGGCTTGATCGTTACGATAAATACATTCCTGGCTACAAATGGGTTGGTGAGTCAGATTGGGCGATAACACCTGGAATTGTGGAATTAGATCTTAACGTTAATCCGATTGTTCAACCAGGCGATGTTTTTTGTTTAGGAGGGATTTGGACAACTGGTTATGTCGAAGGTGAAATCGGGCTTGAGAACTGGCCAATTCCTGATCAGTTGGATGTGCAATTTTATAATCGATCTGAAATTACAAACCCCTGGGATGAAGAAGTTAGCAGTGATGGAAGTCCTATCAGGAAATGGTATAACTCCAACTGGTATATGTTTAAAATTTTAAATGATTCTATCAAACGTGGTTTAAAACCAGCAAACGACCCTAATGATTTCGAGCTGATTGAAGCCTTTGGGATGAATGATGGATCCACTTGGGTTGTAGGTGGAAAACAAGTTGATAAAGTTGTGAGTTTAAGGAGAAAACCTGAAGTTTATAAAGGCAATCCAGTATTAGAAGGTTCATTCGGTACCAATCCTGATGACAGTGAATGGCTCTATATAGGAACGGACTACTACGCTGATCAGGGATATGGCTGGCCATGGAGAGCACTTTATGTTGGATACGATATAGGACAACACTATATGGACGAACCCACACATTACAAATCCACTGTGTCTTCGGCAGTTTACAAAGTAACTGAAGGTTATTCCCTGAATGAAGAAATCAGAGGGATGGTTACGGGAACTACAGTTGCGGAATTTATGAGTAATATTATTAAAGCTGATGATAAACAGACACTAACAGTGAAAGCGAATTCTGATGGGACAGTACTGGTACAGGATGATTTGCTTAGCCTGAACGATACCCTCGTTGTATTGTCGGCTGACAGTACTAATACAACAAAATACATCCTTGAAGTAACTGATGATGGATTGAGTTCAAACGCTGTGCTTACTTCAACAATTTACGACATTACCACTGAAGAGGAGGAACCTAAAAGCGCCACAGATAGCCATGATCCCGGAACCGGAACAATAACCGGATTTGAATACGGTACTTTATTGAAAACCATTGTAAATAATGTAGATGTTCCGTTTGGCGCCACTATGTCGGCAGTTGATGGAGATGGCGCTTATGTACCGTTTAAGAGACTTAATTTCGATACTACTTATGTTAGTGTATCAGTTAACGACAATACCTATCTAGATGTGCTTGCCGAAGATGGAGTAACACGCATTGTTTATCAACTGCAACCCGAAATCTCGCAAAGCGCTGCCTTTGTTACATCCGATGTTTATTCGGTCGATCAGAAAGACCTGCTGATTGGTTTCGTGCCGCGCGGGACTACTGTTCAGACCTTTCTATCCAATATTGTGCCATCGTTAGGAGCATCTGTGAAATTGGTAGATAAATTCGGATTGGAGAGATTAGATGGCAATATTGTTCAGGACGACAAGTTGGTTGTAACTTCTCCAGACGAGACGGTCGCAAACGTTTATTATCTTTCGATGCTGAGAACCCAGTATATACAGAAAACCACTTATTTGGCTTATGTTTTATCGGATGTTTACAGTGTTAACCAGGTTGATTATGTCATTGCTGGTGCTTCGGGCATCACTACACTTGCAGAGTTTTATTCAAATATTACTCCTGCAGATGGTGCTACTGCTGTGGTATTAGACAGTGATGGCGTAGAAAAAACTTCTGGTGACCTTGATGACGGAGATATGCTGAAGGTAACTTCTGCCGATGGAGACATTGAAGTAATATATACTCTTGATCTTGATCTTACATCTGCCAATTTGGTTACTGGTCAACCCATTGAAATTTATCCTAATCCAACCAATGATAAATTAAACTTTGAGGGTGTTGAACCTGGGAACCGTATCCAGGTGTTCAACTCTAACGGAGCGATTATTTACGATGTGAAAGTTCGCAACAGTAAAGAGGTCATATCTTTATACAGGCAACCCGCCGGTATATATATGATTGTTGTCAGTGATGATAACCAATTGATCGGCCGCTTTAAAGCATTAAGAAAATAACTTACATTAAGAATATGTGAAAGGTAGAGTTTTTAAGCATTATCTCTCATAAAATGAGTAAAAGGAAATACCGGGGGCACTACTCCCGGTATTTTTCCTGTTTGGTGCACCAACCTGATCGCTCAAAAATCATAATTTGTGTCATGTGCAGCTATATTTAAGGTTTATTTATTCGAAAAAGCAGAAAAAGGAATGGTTCTGTAAGCAACAATTTGTCCGCTATTTCAACTGAAAGAACAAGTTTAAGAGAATCTGGGAGCATACTTATGATTTTGTTGATTATTTATGACTTTAATCATGCGACGAGTTCTTGCTATTAATAAAGCGAATGGAAATGACCTTGATGAAGATTCATTATGATATTTATTAACTAATGAATTAGTTATTTTAAAAACGATAAACAATTTAAGAATATTATGATTATGAATAATTTGAAAATTTCAAATGCATCTTTTTTTTACTATACCAACATTGGAGTAGCACTATTTCTTGGTTTTATTTTCCTCTTAGAAGGATGTACTTCCAATACTGAGGAGAATGATAGTCAAACTACCTCTCCGATGGAGCAATATGTCATGATTAGTGATCTACATCCCAATTATTTTCAATTGACCGACGGCAGCCCGTATATTCCAATTGGCCTGAATATTATCGGTGCTGGTTCCGGTACGGATATGGAAGAGCAAGGGCTGTTACAGATAGAGGAGTGGATGCAAAAGCTTTCCGAAAATGGTGGCAACTTTATACGGCTTTGGCTGAGCAATGGATTTTGGGAAGTGGAGAATATCAAAGCAGGTCAATTTAGTGAAGAACAAGCCCGTCGCATTGATAAGCTTGTTGAACTTGCCCGCAAATATGATATTCGTTTAAAAATGACACTTGAGCATTTTCGTGGATTGACCCTTGAAGAGTCGTCCAGATGGGCAACAAAATTTGTTTACCATACTTCCCATGGAGGGCCGTTGAACTCACTGGATGAGTATATGACCACAGAAGCTGGTCGTCAATTATTTATTAACAGAATGGACTTTTTTGCAGAAAGATATGGCAGTGACCCGGTGTTTTTTGGATGGGAGCTGTGGAATGAAATCAATGCTATGGCGGATCCGGAGAATCCTGTCTTTTATCCCTGGCATTACAAAATGTTAACTGAGCTTAAACAACGGTTTCCCAAAAATCTGGTTATGCAAAGTCTTGGCAGTTTTGACCGGGA
>JBNJDH010000196.1:0-6148 GCA_051744695.1 Bacteroidota bacterium
GGTTGCTGGTTACTGGTTACTGGTTACTGGTTGCTGGTTGCTGGTTGCTGGTTACTGGTTGCTGGTTGCTGGTTGCTGGTTGCTGGTTACTGGTTACTGGTTACTGGTTACTGGTTGCTGGTTACTGGTTACTGGGAAGAGTTTCTTCCAGTCGGGCTATCCGCTTCCTTTCACTTTTCAGCCGGTTTGCACCAAACATGGTGTAAACCACCGGCATCAGCACCAATGTCACCATGGTTGAAACCAGCAATCCGCCGATAATGGCCACACCCATTGGTCGCCAGATTTCAGCGCCTTCACCAAAACCAATGGCCAGCGGAAGCATTCCCAGAATGGTGGTGAACGTGGTCATCAACACCGGTCTGAGCCTGGACTTGCCCCCGGTAATAACGGCTTGTATCAGCGACATGCCCCGGTCACGCATCAGATTGGTGTAATCGATCAGGACGATTCCGTTCTTAACCACAATACCCACAAGCATAACCCCTCCGATCATGGAGATCAGGTTCAAGGTAGTATTGGTAAGGAAAAGCGCCACAAAAACACCGGTAAAGGCAAAGGGCAGGGTAAACATGATGATGAACGGCGACTGCAATGATTCAAACTGGGAAGCCATCACAATATAGACCAAAATAATGACAAGTCCCAGAAGCAAACCAAGATCAGCAAACGACTCCTGCTGGTCTTCAGCGGTTCCGCCAATATCCGTACCAACACCTGCCGGAAGATTCATTTTGTCTATTTCTCCATTAATCTCGTTCACCACATCGGTAATGGAAGCCTGATACAAGGTTCCCGTAACGGTGATGACCCGCTGACGATTACGTCTGTCAATGGAAAGAGGCGCTACCACTTCTTCCACATGGCCCACTTCTCTTACTCTGATAGCATCGCCAGCCTCGTTGTAGACCTGAATGTTTTCGATGGCCTGGATCGATTCCCGAAATGGTTTGGCAAACCGCACTCTCACGTCATATTCTTCACCTTCCTCCCGGTATTGTGCAGCCACCAGTCCGCTTACCCGGTTGCGGATGGCTGAGGCCACTCTGGAAGTATTAAGCCCGTGAATACCAATTTTTTCGCGGTCGGGAACAAACTGATACTCAATTTTCGGATCTTCGCGGCTCAGTTCAATATCACGGAGCCCCTCCATATCTTCCATTTTTTCGGAAATATCTTCGGCAATTCCTCCGGTTTCATCCAGATTATATCCCGAAACAATCACCTCAACATTGCTGGCACCGCTACCCATGCCACCACCGCTGCCGCCGGGCGACACGCTATAATCCTCAACCATGGGAATAGCCGCAAGATCTTCCCTCATTTTGTCTCCAATGAGGTAAATATCTCTTTCCCGCTCGGTGCTTTTGGACAACCGCAAAGTGAAGGAGATGATATGTGAACCGTTGTCCCCAAAAGCAGAAAATATATTCTCCTCATCGGCGGTGCCGGCACTGGTTGATATCACTTCAATTTCTGGATATTTTTCCTGCCAGGTATCTTCAATTTGTCTGGCTACCTCTTCTGTCTCCTCCAGCCGCAGAGACATGGGTAATTCCACAGTGGCTTCAATACGCGCGTTGTCGGAAGGCGGAATAAACTCAGTTCCCACAATAGAAACCAGAGATACACTTGCACCAAAAATGACAATCGAGCTAATGACAATAAAAGCCCGGTGTCTGATGGCCCATCCAAGTGTTTTGCCGTAAAAGTTATCAAGGGCCGCCAACAATTTCTCGAAACTACCAAAAATGGTTTTGGCCAGTCCTTTTTTGCGTGGAGGCATTTTGCGAAGCAATTTAGACGAGAGCATGGGCGTTAAGGTAAGAGCCGCCAATGTCGAAACGATCACAACCAATGTCACGATCATTCCCAATTGCCGGAACATGATGCCACTCAGTCCCTGAACCAGAGTAAGCGGGAAAAACACGGCTACAACCGTAAGCGTTGTCGCTACAACCGCCAGCCCTACTTCATTGGTTCCATAAATGGCCGCTTCACGCGGTGAGCTACCTCGCTCTATATGGCGGGTAATATTTTCTAGCACCACGATGGCATCGTCGACCACCATACCAATAGCTATGGAAAGTGATGAAAGAGAAATAATGTTCAGGGTGTTGCCTGCGCCATACAAGTAAATGAAAGAAACGATCAGCGACACAGGAATGGTCAAGACTATAATAAATGTAGCCCGCCATCGCCCAAGGAAAAACAAGACCACCAACACAACGAAGATGCCTGCATACATTACCGTTTCTGAAAGACTGCCAATGGAATCCTCAATGAATTCGGAAGTATCAAAAATGGTATCGATTTCCACATCGGGGGGCAAATCCTTGGTTAGCTCAGGCAAACGCTCCCTTACCTGTTTAGCAATTTCCACAGAGTTGGCGCCCGATTGTTTCTGAATAACAATTCGTGCCCCTGTGCGCCCGTTGCTTCTCTCATCGATGGTTTTCTCGGCCAGAGTATCTCTCACTTGAGCCACATCAGAGAGATAAACGGTTTTACCCTGAAAATGACCTACCACAAGGTCTTTAATTTCCTCGCTTGATGAAAATTCACCCTCTGTTCTCACGGGATAGGTATGATTCCCTACATCCACATTGCCACCGGGCAAATTTATATTTTCCTGGCCTATCACTGCCCCTATCTGTTCCACAGACAAATTGTAGGCTTTCAGTTCCCGGGGGTCCACATTAACCTGGACTTCCCGTTCTCCACCTCCGGAAAGGGAAACAGAGCCAACACCCTCAATGCGGTTGAGCGGATTGACCACGCCTTCATCCAAAATCTTTGTCAGCGCCGGATAACTCTCGTCTGCCGTGGCCGACAGAAGCATAATGGGGATCATACTTGTGCTGAACTTAAAAATAATCGGTTTTTCAGCCCCATCGGGCAAATAAGTCTCCGTCCGGCTAAGGGCATCCCGAATTTCATTGGTCGCCTCATCGAGGTTTGTTCCCCATTCAAACTCCAGGGTCACAAGCGATGTATTGTCCTTGGAAGTGGAGTTAAGCTCTTTTAGATTGTTCACTGTATTCAGATTGTCCTCCAGGGTGCGTGTTACATTCGTCTCTATGTCAGTGGCACTTGCGCCTTCATAGAAAGTAAACACACTCACCATGGGTGGATCAATTTCGGGATAAAGATCGATGGGCAAATACCTCAGGGAGAACAGACCCAAAATGACCACCCCGATAAATATCAAAACCACAGTAATCGGCTTTTTTACCGCCTTTTCGTATATACTCATTTCTGGTAAATTTCCGGATTTATATAATTTGTAAAATAGAGCCCCGCATTATGCGGGCTGTATCATTCTCACATCAATCAGTCACTTCGACGGGCGTTCCGTCCAAAAGCCCGGAATGACCAGCAGTGATCACCTCTTCTCCGGCTGATAGCCCTGAAGTGATCTCATAAAAATCATCAATGCGGCGGCCGGTTTTTACCACTTTGCGAACAGCCTTCCCATCTTCCACAACAAATACAAATTTATCGTTGGTGCCCTGCTGGCGTTGAATGGCCAAATCGGGCACAGTAACTCTTTCAAGGGTTTCAAAAACCATATTAATGCGTCCGAACATGCCCGGACGAATATGCTTGTCGGCATTAGGAAATTTGGTTTCTACGGTAAAGGTGCGGGTTGACGGATCCACGGTGGGGTGTTTCAAGTGAACCTCACCGGTAAATGTGGTGTCGGGATATACATCCAGTTGCAGCTTAACCGGCATCTCTTTATGCACCGAAGGGAAAAAGGATTCGGGCACATTGACATCCACCTGTACGGGGTTGAGCTGCATAACCGTGAGAATCGCCCCTGCCCCGGCGGCAAACATATCTCCGTCTTCAAAATTCCGTGCTGTGACCACACCATCGATGGGTGATACCAATTGGGTGTTTTCCTGCAGGTTTTCATATGAAGAACGCGTGACATCAAGCTCCGTCCGGATTTGATCGAGCTGCTGCTGAGAAACGCCCCCGGTTTTGTGAAGGGTGTCCAGGCGGGCATATTCTTTTTTCAGATTTTCCAGCTGAACCCGGGTCTGACGCAGCTGGGAAGAATCCATCCGGACCAGCACCTCTCCTTTCCGGACTTCATCGCCCACTTCAACAAATATTCGATTGATCCTTTGTTGCATAGCCGGGCTGATCTGGTTCTGCTCGAATGGCCTGACATTTCCGGTCAGCTCAAGCCTCTGATCCACATTCCGGATTTTTGAAACGCCCGTTTCCACAACAAATGATTGATCTTCCGTGTCTCCGTCATCTTCAGAAGATGTGCCACATGCAATAAGGGTTCCCAACAAGAGAATTGACAGCCCCCGAATTATTGGATTAAAAAAAGTGGTATTCATAATCAACATGATATTTATAAACGGTTAAGTGAAGTATTTTTAAATTCGCTATCATTCAGAACCTTAGAATGCATCGCTTCATTTGGTTAAATCATTCTTCGATTTCAGGCAAATTTTGCCCGGGAAGGTTTTCGCCAAGCACTTTTTCATACTCAGCGCGGGCCGATAGAAAATCAAACCGGGCTTCATTGAGATTGAGGCGGGCCTGGGTAAGCGCCATTTCTGCATCATTCAATTCAAGAAGAGTTCCGGATCCTGTTTCATACCGGGTTTGGGCAATTTCATATCCTCGACGAGCCTGTTTAACAGCCGCCTTGCCCGATTCTACTTTCTGGACGGCAGCTTCCATGGAATTGTAAGCATTGATCACCGAGGCGGTAACCTGACGGCTCACATTTTCGCGTCTGTACTCGAGTTGCTCCATATTGACCTCTACCTGTTTTTCCTGGTATCGATTGGAAAAACCACTAAAAATGGGAATCTGAAGACGCAAACCTGCCACAATAGGCGTAACCCACTCGTAATTGCCAATTTCAAAATCGTTGGCTTCCGTCTGAAACTGATAATTCATAAAAGCCGACAAGGTAGGATAACGCTGTGCCCGTGTCAGCTTAAATTGTTCTTCAAGTTGCATTTCCTGAATTTCAAGCTGACGAATATTTGTATTATTGGAGATATCCTCATCCGGGCTTTGAGGCATTTTATCGATAAGCTCACTGAAGGCCATCAGATCTTCATCAAATTTCAGGGGTACCTGATCGTTGAGTCCAAGCAGGATTTTCAGGGACAAGGCAGCCATTTCACGACTGTTTTTTGCCTCTGTGAGAGAGGGTTCAAGATTGCGAACCTGCACCTCCGATCGGATCATATCATACTCGGCCGAAGCACCTTGCTCGTGCATCCGTTTGGTGTCTTCATAATTTTCCTGTGCATTTTCGAGGCTGCGCTTGACGACATGGTAGGAGTCATTGGCCAGCAGACAATTAAAATAAGCTTTTTTCACTTCATTGACCATGTTGACCCTGGACTCCCTGGCTGATTCAAGAGCCTGCTCCATTTCCACCTCTGTCATCTGGATGCTGCGAAACAATGACATATTAAACAAAGGCATGGAAGCGCTCAATGACCCGGAGTAACTGTTGTCATAGCCGATTTCAATGGTGTTGGACCCACCACCACCTTCTTCACCGCCCATGCCTCCTCCGCCGAACGGACTGTCTTCGGGAAGAAACATGACAGGTTTTTTGACATTGCGGCTAAAGTTTCCTTCGGCCGTGACCGAGGGGATCAGACCAGACCATGCTTCCTTGCGTGAATAGTCAACTTTTTCAAGTTCTTTATCAGCCACTTTTATAGAGGGATTTTCTGACAAAGCTATTTCAATGGCTTTATCGAGGGTCAGAACAAGAGAATCCTCACCTGCTTCCTCCTCCTGGGCAAATCCCCCTTCAGGCAGTAGAATCCCAACCATGGTCAGGAAAACAATGCTCAGTTTTTTCGGTGTTAGCTTCATAGATGTTTCAGGTTTTTTGACAATCTGTGTAAGTTTGATCCTTAGGAATGTTTTGGTATCCAGAGGCCTTATATTTCGCCCAAACAACCTCAATTTGGGACGTTTATCATCAACATTGACTGACTTATATAAGGCCTTGATAAAAAAACAGATTCCGGATTTAATCTTCTTTTTCAAGTAGTTCTTCCAGAACTTCCATTCCTTTGGGTGTCGAAATCCCGCGTGCAAAGTTCAGGAACATATTCTCAAACAATTCTTTACGGGGAAACTCATC
>JBNJDH010000197.1:0-6129 GCA_051744695.1 Bacteroidota bacterium
TTTTTTCTTTCGAGAGCCAGCCTTTATTTGCTTTTCGCGGGCAATAGCGGTGTCAATGTAAGGGAATTCTTCGTAATAGACCAACTTATTAAGCTTATAACGGCTTGTAAATGAATTTTTGAAGAAACCTGTTTTATGTTGATGCAATCGTTGTTCAAGATTGCTGGTGACACCAGTGTAGAATACCGTATTATTTCGCTTTGTCAGAATGTAAACGTAACCGTTTTTTCCATTTGTCTGGGAATTCAACTGATCCATGGATTTTAATTATCAATGGTTCTGTTCTTCTTATACAATCAGCTATGTCAGGCACATTAAATGTTTTCACTATTACATTCCCATCATATTCATTTTTTCATAATCAGATGGTGCAGCAAATAGGTCTTCTGATAAGGATTCTTCTTCCATTTCGGTCACTTCGAATTTGTAAGTTTCATTCCCGTCTTTATCCCACTGGGTCATTTTCATTGGGAATAAATCGGGGTCTCCGAATAATCCTTTCCAGGCATCCGGGTTGCCTCCTTCCATTGGACTTTTAAATCCCATAAAATTGCTAAAACCTCTTGCAGCCCAGGTTTCAACTTTCTTATCGTTATCCTCATAAACCCACTTTTCACACTCTCTGCCTAAAATATCTTTTGTCTCACCTGTTTTCTCAAGCTTCATGTCTTCATCGATCAAATTTTTTGAATCGGATTTTTGTCCATTTCCCATCATTTTTTGCATTTGTTCAACCTGCTCTTTGGGAAACTCCATATAAGTCTGGTTTTGCGGCATCAACACGATCATGTCCTCTTTGTCGGAAATCACAACCATCTTTTGGGTTTGATCAGTTTCCATTCGTAGTTTCTCACCTTTGAGGAAGTATTCAACTACGTGTTTGTTGCCTTCATGTTCACTATTGACTTTCACCCGTCCTTCAAAATTGGAGTTTTGTGAAAATGAAATTGTGGAAAACCCTACCAAGAGGGTGAAAATCAAAAATGTCGGGATGATGTTTTTAATGTACATTTTGCCTCCTATTTAATTAGTTTAAAAAATTGGCGAGTTATCTTGCACCTACGCATAAAAAACAGCAGTGGTAAATGGTTCAAATCTAAGTCAATATGCAGTATCCAACAGGCACAAATTATGAACAACTGAATCAAAGGTTCTTGTCAAAATGTAACGGGCCATTTTATTGTTACTTAACTAAATTTAGGAAAAAAATTTCAAACTTTCAACCATCTCACTTATCAATTTGTCTTTAAGTTAGAGATTCGCCTTCAGGGAGTCGGTTTTTTCGAGATAAAAATGTTCTTGTGCGTCACATGCCTTGTTTCGCTGTATCTGCTGACTAAACGGTTTATAATAAGCTTCTGAACGGCTCTGCAAAAAAGCCGCTTGCCATTCATGGAATTCGTATTGCCCGGCTCTGCCATGTGCTTGCTATAATTCGCGGTTCAAACCCTCAAAATGGCAATGCAATCCCAAACAATTTGGCCGTGTAATTTTTTCACCAGATCTTTATTTAAAACCCCGAAACATGAGTGAAAACACACCCATACGATGCGAATGGTGCGGCAACGACCCGCTTTACATCAAATACCACGACGAGGAGTGGGGCAAACCGGTATATGATGATAGGACGCTTTTCGAATTTTTGGTGCTTGAAACCTTTCAGGCGGGATTGAGCTGGCTTACCATTTTGCGCAAACGCGAAAACTTTCGGCAGGCCTTTGATGATTTTGATTATGAAAAGGTGGCCCGCTATGGTGAGGAGAAGCAAAACCAGTTGCTTCAGAACAAGGGCATCATTCGCAACCGTTTAAAAATCCAGGCTGCGGTGAACAATGCCCGGGCTTTCCTGAAAGTCCGGGAAGAGTTTGGCAGTTTTAGCCGCTACATTTGGGGCTTTATTGACGGCACGCCTATTGTCAACCATTTTAAAAGTATGGCCGAAGTTCCGGCCACGACGCCTCTTTCCGATCAAATAAGCAAAGACCTCAAAAAAAGAGGGTTTAAGTTCGTGGGCAGCACCATTGTCTATGCCCACATGCAGGCCACCGGCATGGTCAATGATCACATTGTGGGATGTGTGGCACGGAATTGTTAATGTGTGACTGATATCAGGAAGGCAGATAGAAATTTACAGATCGGGGCGGGTTTCTGGTCAATTAATTTTTATTTTTGTCCGCTGGAAAGAATTATAAAGTGCGACAAAATTGATCATTTTACACCATACAACCAATGAGTTCCAACAATAAGGTGACCATAATTGTGCCCGTGTTTAACGAGGAAGAGAGCCTGCCCCGGGTGAAAGCCGAGGCCGATAAGCTGTTAAAATCGAGTCCGGTGGCCATACGGTTTCTTTTTGTCGATGACAAATCGGGTGACAGCAGCCTGGCGTTTATGAAGCGGTTTGCCCAGGAAGATCCTTCTTCCTTCAGTTACATATCCCTGAAAAAGAATTCGGGGCTCAGCACCGCCCTGAAGGCGGGGATCGATTGTGTTGACACTCCCTATACGGGATACATTGATTCGGATTTGCAGACCTCCCCGCAGGATTTTCTTATCTTTTTCGATTTCATGGAACAATACACCATGATCAACGGCATCCGGCAAAAGCGGTCGGATACCATGGTGAAAAAGATCTCTTCCAAAATTGCCAACGGGTTTCGGCGTGTGATGATCAATGACGGGATCGAAGACACCTGCTGTCCCCTGAAAATAATGGAGACAAAGTCAGCTCAGACGATTCCCTTTTTCAAGGGCATGCATCGTTTCATTCCTGCTCTTATTCAATTGCAGGGGGGCACGGTCAAGCAAATTCCCGTTCAGCACTTTCCGCGCATTGAGGGGACGGCCAAGTATCACCTGTGGAACCGTTTGATCGGTCCCTTTATGGATACGCTGGCTTTTGTCTGGATGCGGAAAAGGAACATCAGGTACGAAATCGGAGAAAGCAGTGATCTGTCATGTTAGACGATTCATTTATTTTCGGGCTGGGTTTTTTTGCCCAGGGGTTGTTTTCCGCCCGACTTCTGGTTCAATGGTTTTTGTCGGAAAAGGCCAAAAAAGTCGTTTCCCCTGACCTGTTCTGGCAATTGAGCCTGGTGGCATCTTTCTTACTGCTGGTTTACGGCATTCTCCGGAAAGATCTGGTTATTGTGGGCGGCCAGGTGGTTTCATTTTACATTTACCTGCGCAATTTGCAACTGAAAAATGTCTGGCAGTCTTTCCCCGTCTGGCTTCGCATTTTGTCGCTGTCAGCTCCGGCGCTGGCGATCTTGTTTTTGTTTGTCACACCCAATGAATACAACATCCAGGACATGATGAACAACCCCCTCATTACGGCCCAGCTTTACACGGTGGGGGCCATTGGTCAGTTCATCTTCACTTTCAGGTTTATTTACCAGTTGATCTATTCCGAAAGACATCATGAATCGATGTTGCCGCCCATGTTTTGGGTCATCAGCATTACGGGGGCCCTCATCATTGTTGGTTATGCCATTTTCCGGCAGGACCCGGTAATTATTCTGGGACAAATGTTTGGCACATTGATTTACAGCCGGAATCTCATTCTTTACTATAGGCGGAGAGTTCAAAGCCGCAAAGTTCCGGCAGATGATTAGGATGGCGGGAACAACACTCTGCAAACTTTAACCAAAAGGATATGCAATTACTGATCAGAAGCTTTGAAAGACGCCCCGTTTTGGGGATTTGCCTGCTCATTGCTGTTATGCTCATTCCCCATTTAGACGTGCTTCCGGTTTCCATTATGGAAGCCCGGGATTTCGTCACGGCCAGGGAGATGATCACCGACGGAAATTGGCTGCTGACCACCATGAACGGAGAAGCCCGTTACGAAAAACCCCCGCTTCCCACCTGGCTTTCGGCCATCTCGGCCATGATTTTCGGGGTCAACAGCATTGCCGCCATGCGCCTGCCCGGTATTTTATTGGTTATGGTGACGGGCGTGTTTGTCTATTTTCTATCCAAAACGATTTTAAAAGATAAAGCGCACAGTCTGATCAACGGGCTCATTGCCGTGACGTCGTATTATGTCGTCGGGATTGTTTTTGAAGCGCCCTGGGATATTTTCACCCATGGTTTTATGCTGGTGGGGATTTTGTCGCTGATCAAACTATTCAGTGAAGAAGGTGCCGCATGGAAACATGCCGTGATTTCGGGCATTTTTATCGGGTTCTCGATCATGAGCAAGGGACCGATTTCATTGTATGCCCTGTTCCTGCCGTTTCTGCTGGCTTATGGGGTCACATATAAATTCCGCGGGTTTAAGACAAAAGCTTTGCCGGTTGTGCTTTTACTGCTTTTGGCAGCTGTGGTTGGCGGATGGTGGTACATCTACGTCAGGGTGGCCGATCCGCAGTCTTTTATGTCCATTGCCCGGGAAGAAGTGGGCAACTGGTCGAGTTACAATGTGCGACCATTCTACTATTACTGGAGCTTTTTTGCGCAAAGCGGATTGTGGACCATTCCGGCCCTCATCGGTTTGCTGTACCCTTATTTAAAGAAGAGGGTAACGAATCTGAGGGCTTACCGGTTCAGTCTGTTATGGACTCTTTTTGCCGTGGTGTTGCTATCCATCATTCCCGAGAAGAAATCCCGTTATTTGATGCCGGTTTTGATTCCCCTTGCGGTCAACACCGGATTTTATATTGAATACCTGTTCAGGGAATTCAAGAACCTTACATCGAAAGGGGAGAAGTGGCCGCTTTATTTCAACTTTGGCCTGATAGCATTATTGAGCATTGCAGCCCCGGTGGGTGTTTACATTGTCTTTAAGGATTATATCGCAGTCTCTGATTTTTACTTTATTGCCTCTTGCATTGTTCTGCCAATCCTGGGCATTTCTGTTTTCATTCAGCTATTCCGCAGAAACATCAAAAACGTATTTTATCTCGCCATTTTGCTGTATGCTTCCATTTTTGTTTTTGTCCTGCCTGTTGCTCGGGATTACATTAACAAGGGGAGCCGGCAGCCGGTTGAAGAAATGAAAGAAAAGGCCGGAAAGGAGGGCATAAAAATATATGGATACAATTACATTCAGCCGGAATTTGTTTGGCTGTATGGAGAGAAAATCCCTCTTATCAAAGAAGAAAAAACCTCCCGGAAGCTTCCGGATGAAAAACGCTTTGGTATTCTGGCCCATGAAGAGAACATTTTGGATAATCAGCTCTTCAAAGGGCGTTATCAGATTGAGTATGCTGATGTGGTTGACATCAATCTGGAGGACGGAAGCAACAGCCGGAAGGTTGGTTATTTTTTTATACTAAATCGAGTTGCAGAATGAAGTTATTCATTTTCTTCATTCTCCTCATAAAGGACCACTGAGGATTCAAATTCTGTGGAGACGAATTCATCCTGCGTAAGCCACTTTTCAGAAGTGATCATCCGGTAGGCTCCGTTTCCTTTGTCGGTCAGTTCCCAGATGATCCCTTCGGCTTCGGGGAAGGGTGCTTTTCCTTCCAGTTGGTCGCCAAAAAGACGTTTCAGCAGGTTGTTTTCGGAAAGACCCTTGCTCAGGGCTTTCAGAACAACTTCTTTGGTAATTTCAGTGGGCGGGTCATTCCGGTCTTCCAGCTCAAAATCAATGACATTGACCTGGATGTGGGGGAATTTGCCGTTGTAAGCTTTGTAAAGCAATTGGTTTACTTCAAACAGCGGCTTGTGTAAATTGATGTCGGTGTATTTCTCCGCCATTTTCTCCTGGAGCATTTCATTGGCCAGGTTGTTGATCTGCCCCTGGTTCAGCGCATCCCCGACTTTGTATTCCAGCACGATGGCAGCAGCTTCGGCCGGCTCAAAATCGTTGATCGCCATGAAGAGAAAATCCTGAACCTCATCTTCACTGACCGATTCGGCATCGGGGTAATCGAATTGTTTCAGGAGTTCTTTAAAATCTTTATTGGTCCAGGCGTTTTCCAGTTCATCGGTGTTGGTCACCTCGTTAATTTTCACAAGAAATTGCATAAAATATGGTTTTTGTATCTAAACAATAGTCCGTTAAACTTTGGCAAGCATTTTAAAAACAGATCTTTATGTTTTAAAGGTTCATTGTGTTAAAATGCAGTTTATCAGTGTTGTACGATTCATCTTAAATCTAAAAAACTACCGATCTATTAT
>JBNJDH010000198.1:0-6117 GCA_051744695.1 Bacteroidota bacterium
CACATGGCTTGCACCACGTGGCCCAGAAATTCACCACATAAGTGGTGTCGTTGCTTTTATGTAAGAGAGGCTCAAAAGCTTCAAAGTCCATTTCGGGGATATCCTGTGCCTGAACATCCTTATCCAAATGGCCGAAAAAGACCAGCATAACTATGATCATCAGCGTCTTCATACCATTTGAAACAAGCTTAGCAGGGGATGGTTCAATCAAAACGGCACTTTTTAGGATGTTTTTATCCTGTTTTGTAAAAGTTGCATCCATCCGGGTTTTTCAGTACTTTCGGGGGAGCAAACCACAACGTTGAATCTTCATGGCAAAAAAGATAGCAGTCATTGGCATGGGCCAGTTTGGGATGGCCATAGCCAAAACCCTGACGAGAAAAGGCGCCGAAGTCATGGTCGTTGACCGGAATGAGCAGATTATTGAGGAAATGGCCGACCGGGTCGAACTGGCCGTTGCCATGGATGCAACCGACAAGAAGGCTTTACTTGCCCAGGATATTCTGGATTTTGAAGCCGTGGTGGTTGCCATTGGTGAAGATTTTGAGCAATTGCTCCTGTGCACCACCATCCTTCTGGACATTGGAGTGAAACGAATCATGGGGCGGGCCAGAGGGAAAACGCAGCAAAAAATCCTGGAAAAAATAGGCATTCATGAAATCCTGGCTCCTGAAGATGAAGTCGGCATTAATGTGGCAGAACGACTCATCAACCCTTCCATTGTATCATATCTGGAGCTACCCGATGATTTTTGCATCATGGAAATTGCAGCACCCCCCGATGCCGTGAACCGCAAACTTCTTGATATTGACCTCCGGCGGCGGTATCAGCTCAACCTCATTACCATTAAACGCACCCGGGAAGTCGCTAAAGAAGGAGAAAAGGATGCGGAACAACACATTACCGGGATCCCCAACGGCGAGAGCATCATCATGGAAAACGATTCACTCGTTGTTTTCGGAAAACGCAGTCATGTAGAACGATTCATCGAGATCAACCAATAACATGGGACAAGTCCGAAACCTCCGCGAACGCATCAATGTTTATTTGTTCAACATCAGGGAAAGATTTTTCCGGGTAATCAACATATTGGCCCTGATTGCATCCCTGAGCGGAGTGGGCATTATCATTTACTTTTTCGGATTCTCTCCCGATGCCAATACAACTCTTCAGCTGACCTCACTATTGCAGAGAGTTCTTGATTTTTTCCTGATCAAATTTCTGCTACAGCTATTTTTCGATTTCAACCCATTGCGGTTTTTGAAAAAAAACATCTGGGAAAGCATCATCATGTTTGCAATTCTCACTGAATCGATTATCTATTTTGCATTCGGGGAAGCTTACTGGCTGCAACTGGCCCAAATCGCAGGATTATCGGTGAATGGTTATTTTCTCGTGGTTCAAATCCTTTTCTGGGTCATCATCATCCGGGAATCAGGTCGCACCAGCCTGCCATTAAAGGATTTCCGCATCAGCCCGGCTGCTTTGCTGGCGTTATCGTTCCTGATGCTTATCCTGATTGGTACAGCTTTGCTGAAAATGCCTGAAATGACAAAAAGCCCGATATCGTGGGCCGATGCACTTTTCACGGCCACCAGTGCATCATGTGTAACCGGTCTCATCGTTCAGGACACGGCCACGTTTTTCACTTTTAAAGGACAGCTTACCATCATGTTGTTGTTTCAACTGGGCGGCCTCAACATGTTGACCATCGCCACATTTATCGGTTCTTTTTACAGGAAATCGGGAAGTTTGCAGACCATTCACCTGATGCGCGATTTTCTGGACACCCGGGAGACCGGGACACTCACCCACACTTTACGCAAAGTAATCTACTACAGTTTCTTTATTGAAATGGCCGGCGCCGTATTGTTGTACTTCACATGGGGCAATCAGGCCATGTTTCACAATACAGGCGAGCGAATATTTCAATCTGTTTTCCATGCTGTTTCAGCCTTCAACAATGCAGGATTTTCCATTTTCAGCAATGGTCTTTTTGAGGAGTCGGTTCGGTTTAGTTACGGTGCTCACATAGTCATCATGGTGCTGATCATAGCCGGCGGGCTGGGGTTTGTGGTTCTGCAGGACCTCTTCAACAAGAGTGAACAACGAACAAAAAGAAGATATTGGGGAAGACTGTCTGTCAACACGCGCCTTGTCATTTCGGTTACGGGGCTCCTTTTTCTTTTCGGCGCTGTCCTGTTTTTTATTTTCGAGAACAACAACACCCTCGCGTCACACTCCACCGCCGGGAAAGTGATCACAGCCCTGTTTCAGTCGGCCACCACCCGCACAGCAGGATTCAACACGGTGGACACTTCCATGCTCTCCATCCCCACCCTTTTGCTATTTATGTTCTTAATGTTTATAGGCGCCAATCCGGGCTCCACAGGCGGGGGCATCAAAACCACCACCTTCGGGGTGGCCCTGAAAGCAACCTGGGCCAATCTTCGCGGCAAAGAACATGTAGAGGTATTCAAAAGAAACATCCAATGGGCATCTGTGAATAAAACCTATGCCATCATCATCCTGGCCGTGACCTTTATTTTTGTATTTTCCACGCTTTTGTCAGTGACCAATCCCGGGTTTTCTTTCCGTGAAATTTTGTTCGAACAGATCTCCGCCATGGGCACCGTAGGTCTTTCACTGGGCATCACCGGCGAGTTAACAACCGCCGGGAAGATGATCATCGTGGTATCCATGTTCGTGGGCCGGATTGGCTCATTAACCATGGCGATTCTTTTCAGCCGGAAAACGATCTCGAAAAATTACCGGTATGCCAACGCCAATTTAATGATCGGGTAGCCGGCATTTTAGACATCCTGTCAAGGATCATTTGCAACAAGGCTGCATTATTCATATTTTCGCCGAATATTTTTAACATTTTAGTATGACAATGGAAAACCCTAAAATATACCTGATTACCGGCGGCAGTTCAGGCATCGGACTGGCCATTGCCGACAAGCTTGCATCCGGAGGGGCAAAGGTGATTTCGGTGAGCCGGAACAAAGAAAAAATAGAGCGAGCCCTCGGGGAGAAGCCCCATTTGAAGGGGAAGGTAGATTTCGTGACCGGCGATGTATCGAACCAGAAGGAAATTGATAAAATCGCCGGGTACATTCATGACAAATACGGGGTTCTTCACGGATTGGTCAACAGCGCCGGCATCATCAGCGTGGGCACACTGGAAACCCTCGACCCGGCCGATTGGCAAAAGATGCTCGATGTGAATCTCACAGGTCCTTTCCTGACCACCAAAACCCTCCTCCCCTATTTGAAAAAAGCCGGAGGAGCTGGCATTGTAAACATTTCATCTATTGCCGGTTTACGCCCGGGTACCAGCATTGGCTATTCTGTATCAAAGGCAGGACTCGACATGTTCACCCGCTTTCTGACAGCCGACCTGGGCCCTTATAAAATCAGGGTCAATTCGGTGAATCCGGGTTTGGTGAGAACCCACCTGCATTTCGACAATCAGTTGGTCAACAACTATGATGATTACGAAACAATGATCGAAAATGCCCGCGTACGTCACCCGGTAGGACGAATCGGTGAACCATCCGACGTGGCTAATATGGTCGCTTATCTTCTCTCGGATGAGGCATCCTGGATATCGGGAACCATCATGCCCCTGGACGGAGGAGTGACCGAAGAAAATAACCTGCTCCCTCCCAAAGACAAACAGCAATAACCCCCTGCCCGCCATTAATGATTTTTTGAAGCAATAAATTAAAACATCACCATATAATGGAGAAAAACGAGAGTCCGCTGGCCACATTTACCAGGAAGCTCAAGGAGCACGATGCATTAAAAAAATGTCCAAACAAAAAGCTTGTTTGCCTGATATATTTAAAATTGATTCTTTCGGAACCATTCAGAAGAAAGGAGCGAAAAAAATATAAAGAAAAAGTCGACAACATTGAACCGGAAAAGGCACCTGTTTTCATCATCGGGCATTGGCGCAGTGGCACCACCTACCTTCATCAGCTGATGAGTCAGGATCCCGAATTGTTTTTCCAGACCAAATACCAAAACTTCTTTTCCGACAATTTTCTCTCCAGTGAGGAATTTTTCAAGCCTGTTATATCCAGGTTCATGCAATTCTTTCGGCCGGTTAAAGAATGGAAAGCCAACATTTCGAGAACAATGAATATGGATGCCCCTTCCGAATCAGACACGGCGCTGATCAGTGAAATCTCGGAATTAACCTATCACTGGGCCCACCTTTTTCCCAAATCGTACAAAGAATATTTCGACAAATATCTGTTCTTTGAGAATCTGAATGACGGCGAACTGGAAGAATGGAAATACACCATGCGCACCCTGCTCAACAAAACCTACCTGAAACACGATTCCGGAAGGTTGCTGATCAAAAACCCCGGAGATACGGCCAGGATCAAATATTTGCTTGATATTTACCCAAACGCGAAATTTGTATTCATTCACCGGAATCCTTATGAAGTGTTTTATTCCAATATGAAGTTGTGGTCGCATGTCCAGAAAACGGTGTCACTTCAGCAAATTTCGGAAGAAGAGAAACGGAAAATTGTTCTGGACATCTATCAAAAACTGCACCGCCAATACCTGGAGCAACGAGAATTGCTTAGATCCGACCAATTGGCAGAGATCAGTCATCAGGACATTCTCCATTCTCCGGAAAAAACCCTGGAGGCGGTATACAACAAACTGAATCTAAAAAATTTCAACGAAGCTCTTCCGCACATCAAAGACTTTCTGAAACAACAACCACCAGTTAAAGACAATAACTATTCTCTTAATCCCGATGATGTGGAAGAGATCAACAAACAGTGGAACTTTGCCTTCCGGCTTTGGGATTACCCCATTGTCTCACCTGAACCCGATAAAACAAGCATTGCCTGACTCACTCTTCTACAGCAGCATAAGAGGAAGAAGATTCTATCTCTTCCTCCCCGAAAGAAGAAACAAAAACGGCTATATATAGCATAAAAACGGCAGCAGCTATAGCTCCGGACCAAAACACCCATGAAAGTCCACCCAGTCCGAAAAGAATTCCGGCAATCAAGGGGCCAACAGTTTGTCCTGCCCTTATGGTCATACTGTTGACCGACATAAAAGCACCGCGATGTTCAAGCGGGGC
Organism: Bacteroidota bacterium; assembly: GCA_051744695.1. Taxonomy (GTDB): domain Bacteria; phylum Bacteroidota; class Bacteroidia; order Bacteroidales; family Marinilabiliaceae; genus Marinilabilia. The sequence continues at coordinate 5,120 of JBNJDH010000198.1, forward strand.
TTTACTTGTGAGCGTATGAAAAACAATAGGGATATTGATTCCCTGCCCCATTCCGGTCACCAATAACAAAAGAATAAGGACCCATAAATTCTCAGCAAAAGGAATAAGGGTCATTCCCGTAAGAAATGCGCCGACGCCCATCAATACCAGTGTTTTCATTGAAAAATGCCGCATAAGAAACCCGAGTCTGGAAGCCACCACTCCGGCTGATAATGCAATAAAGAAAAAAACCACCCCGATCTCTGTGCTGGTAAAGTCAAAATGATCTTTCAGCAAAATGGGCATGTAGGTCATAAGGACCCCGAAAAGCAGTACAAAACTGACAAAACACAACAAAAAAAGCGTAATGGTATTCTTATTCAATACCGATTTCGCCACATTTTTCAGATAATTATTGAAACGAGGTTTTTCATGGGGTTCGGGATTGTTCAAATAAAAATGCACCAGAACAGCAACCACCAGAGCCAGAGAAGGTAACAAAAACGGGTAATACCATCCAAAAGCCGCGAGCAACCCGCCTATCACGGGAAAAACAGCTGTACCCACACTAATAGAGCCACTGGTATACCCCATTACACGAGCTTTCTCTTCTCCTGTAAAGATATCGCCAATCAGCGTGATGTTTATAATCCCGAGACAAGCAGCTCCAAGCCCCTGAAAGGCTCTCAAGATCAGTATGACCTCGAAATCCCTGAAAAAGAAACACGCCGTGCCACTGATGCCAAACAGGACCAACGCCATCAGCAATATTGGTTTTCGGCCATAGCGATCGGTGATCATCCCCAGAAAAAGGGCCAGAAAGGCGCCAGGAAGTGTAAAAACCGTAATGAACAAGCCGATCTTGTTCCGGGAAACATCCAGGGCCTCGCTCATTTCGGGAAAAACAGGAATAATTGAGGGAACACCAATCACTGAAAGCAGTGTCACCGCAAGAATCAGATAGAAATTTCGCCGACGGTATCTTTCCTCTTTGTCCATGAATCAATAGATCGTTAGAT
>JBNJDH010000199.1:0-6106 GCA_051744695.1 Bacteroidota bacterium
ACCTGGGGAGATGGTGTGATTAAACTTTTCTTCGATCCTGAAAAAGATGCTTACGTCGACTCCTATAACTTCACCACTGAAAACGGACTCAGCAACAACTATATTCGGGATATTCTCTCCGACAGGGAAGACAATTATTGGTTTGCTTCCTACGGAGGAGGCACTTCATTGCTTACGGACGAGAGCCTGGTGTTTTACAACCTGGAAAGCATAGGTTTTGAAAAAAACAAGGTGACATCCACCATGAAACATGACAGTGTTTTATGGCTTGGCCTCAGCAACGGATTGATCCGAACCGATCCATTCTGTTTCAGCGACTTTGAATATTATGACAAGAGCCAGGGTATTCCCGATGATGAAATAACCGGCATGCACAAAAGCGAAGATGGGACGCTTTTCATGGCCAGTGGAAACAACGGGTTATTTTTCAGAGAGGAAGGAGAGCTCCGTTTTCAGCGCTGGTCCTACACCAACAGTCTCACAGGCCTTAAAATCCGTGACATGGCAGCCCGGAACGACACGCTTTTTCTGGCAACTTACGGCGGCTTTTTTATTCTCGACACCCAAAACAAAACAACAAACCACCTGACCACAGAAAGAGGCCTTCCACATAACAACATCAACTTTGTTTATGCCGACAAGGAAAACGGGGAGTTGTGGATCGGACCCAAAAGCAGCGGAATCTGTAAGTTTAAAGACGACCGCATCGAAGTCCATAAAATCACCGAAGAACCTTTGGACATTATGGACATGACCCGAACATCGGACGGGGAGATGTGGCTGGCCAGTCAAGGCAAAGGTGTACTGCAATATTCTCAGGACACGGTCAAACATTACAACGTCAACAAAGGCCTGGCCAAAAACTTTTGCTACAGCATAGAAAGTGACTCCAAAGACCGGCTGTGGGTAGCCCATCACCCCGGGCTCAGCAAGATCAACACCCAAACAGGCCGCATAAAGACTTACAGCCATAAAGAAAATCTGGGCTCCGATTTCGATCAAATCAGCAAAGCACCCGACAACAACCTGTGGTTTTCGTCCACGCAAGGAGCCGTACATTATTTTCCCGAAAAAGATGAAGCAAATACGACACCGCCTGCGGTTCATTTTACAAACATCACCATTTCGGAAGAGAGGTATAACAAAGATGAAGATATTGACCTGCCGTATCCCTATGGCAAAAATTACCAGTTCAGATTTGATTTCATCGGCATCAGCTTCAAAAATCCGGAAGAAGTCACCTACCAGTATCAACTGATAAGAGAAGGGGATGACGAACCCACTAAGTGGATTGATTTGGAAACAACGAAATTCAGGGAATACGATTTCCTTCCCAGTGGAAATTACAAACTCAGGGTAAGAGCTTTCAATGCCGACGGTGTTCCTTCGGATCCGGTTTCGGTATCTTTTTCCATTGCGACCCCCTTCTGGAAAAAAGCATGGTTCTATATTGCACTTCTCGCGGTCATGGGCTACACCATTTACCTGATCATTGCCTACAGGGAGCGCAAACTAAGAAAACAAAAAGAGATTCTGCAACGAGAGGTGGACCTGCAAACCGTTCAGCTAAGAGAACAAAAAGCAGAAATTGAACGAAAAAACCAGGACATCACCGACAGCATCAATTATGCAAGAACCATTCAGTCGTCAATCCTCCCGCCTATAAACGTATTAAAAAACCATTTTCCCAATTCTTTTATATTTTTCGTTCCCCGCGACATTGTCAGTGGTGATTTTTACTGGTTCTACAAAACCAAAAACCATTTCCTGATCGCTTGTGCAGACTGTACAGGGCATGGCGTTCCGGGAGCATTCATGTCAATGATTGGCAGCACCCTGCTCAACGATATCGTAAAACGAAAAGAGGTCAACTCTCCTGCCGACCTGCTGGAACGTCTCGATCTGGAAATCAAGGTACTGCTCCAGAACAGCAAAAACAAAGACAATACCCGCGACGGGATGGATATTTCGGTCGTCGAAATCGAAAACAATACCCGACGCATCCGGGTAGCTTCGGCCAAACGACCTGTCTATCTGTTTCTGAATGACGAAATCACTGTCTATAAAGGACATCGCCGAAGCATTGGAGATTCACTGGTGGATGATGACACGCCGTTTGTCAACATTGAATACCATTGCAAAGCCAACGATGCGATCTACCTGTTTTCAGATGGGTATTCGGACCAGTTTGGTGGGCCGAAAGAAAAGAAATTCATGAAATTGGGTGTGAAAAATATGCTGGAAAGAATTCACGCCCTTCCGATGGAGGAGCAATATAAGGAAGTCAGCAATCAGTTTTACTCATGGAAAGGAGATCTGGACCAGGTCGACGATGTCATATTCATCGGTATTAAACTTTAACCAGTTTTAATTAATCGATCCACCCAAGGATGGTTTGTCTGCCTTTCACTCTTTGACCAACATTCACATCGATGCGGCTGTCAAGGGGCAAAAAGAGGTCGACGCGAGAACCAAATTTAATGAACCCGAACTGGCCACATTGGCGGCCTTTCTCTCCATATTTGGCATAACAAACAATGCGGCGGGCAATAGCTCCGGCAATCTGGTGCACCACAACGGTTTTTCCGGAATCGGTTTCAAGAGCTACAGTGGTCCGTTCATTTTCTGAAGAAGCTTTGGGCAGAAAGGCTGCATGAAAACGACCACTGTGATGTTGTAAATACCGAACAACACCAGAAACCGGAAACCAGTTAATGTGCACGTTAAAGATGTCCATGAAAATCGATATCTGAATGCACTTTTCCTGAATATATTCGTTTTCCACAGTTTCTTCAATGGCAACAACTTTCCCGTCGGCCGGGGAAATCACAGCCTTTTCCTGTACAAAAGCATCTCTGCGCGGGCTTCTGAAGAAACAAAGGACGAAAAAAAACAGGACCAGAGAAGTAATCACAGTCCACTCCAGTGTATCGGCTGGCGACGGGGCAAAAAAATACACCCCAATATTGATTCCGATCAGAACCACGGATACAAATCCTAATATGGCAAAACCTTCTTTATGAATTGTCATGTCAATATTTAATAAACGGAAAAAATAGTTTCAGCCCGCAAAATTAACAAAATAAAAGATAACAACTAACTGCAGGCGCAGAGAAAAATACTGCATCGAACCGATCAAGAACTCCTCCATGCCCCGGCAACACATTTCCGGAATCTTTGATGTTCACACTGCGTTTCAACATGGATTCTATCAAATCGCCGTAAGTGCCCAATACAGAGACCAATCCACCGATCACTATCCAATCGGCCGGACCAACCACACCCAATACATGAGAATTTCCCCAGGCCACCAGCAATGTAACAACAAAGCCGCCTACAGCTCCTTCCCAGCTTTTGGCAGGCGAAATGGAAGGAAAAAGCTTCCGTCGACCCAGCCAGCTGCCAAACAGATAGGCGCCTGAATCATTGACCCAGATCAGAAGGAAAAACCCCAGCAGCAATTCAGCGCCGTAATGGCCACCGAAAAAAGCCATGTGATGAAGAAAAGCAAAAGGCAAAGCGACGTACATAGGAACAATCAAAGTTGCAGCAATATTCAGCAATGAATTTTTACTACTGAAGTACAGCTCAGACAAAAAAACCCCTCCCACCAAAGGAACCATCCCCACAAACCAACGGGGATGAATATCGGAATAAAACATCAGAAAAGCCCCGAGATAAACAAACATGCCAATGGTCATTGCCCAAAAGATCCGAACTTTGGTGTTCAATCCTTCCACGATCCTTATAAACTCATACATACCAAAGAAAACGACCACAGCAAAGATTAGCATATAAGCCAGGGGATGCAGCCAAAGGCCCCCAACAATGGCCAAAACAAAAACAAGTGCTGTAAGGGTTCTTTTCCAGAAATTACTCATAGTTCGAACATTAGGGGCTGATAAAGGAACTTAGCAAAAAGGCATGATCCTCCTTAAAACTCTTCAGATCACCACAAGCCCTCCGAATTCTTATTAAAATTAACAACGTTTTTTCAGAAATCAAGCCAGGGAATCGATCATTACGATGAGCTCGCCAGAGCCATGAGCTCCCATGACTAAGGTTTTTTCTATATCGGCAGTCCGGCTGGGACCCGAGATCAATGAAATCTGGGAAGGTTTCAGGGAATAACGGTTCTGAATAGCAGAAAATCCCTCATCGATGGATGTCACCAACTGACTCTGACGGGCCAGCACAATATGAACTGGCATATAAACATTCATCCGCCGGCCGGAACCTCCGGCACTACTAACCATTACACTTCCGGTTGGGGCCACAAGCGCTTCACAACCGGTGACACCAACATGTGCCCTATCGTCAAGCGGTGCTTCAAAATAACGAATCGAAAAGCCATAACTCTCCAGTTTCTCCCCTACCTGCTCATCTGCAACCACCAGTTCTTCCCAGCTCCGGTCAAGGGTATAATTTTTCAACCTTGCAAACAAGGCTTCTTCCCCCTTCTCATTGAAGATTTTTCCGCCAAGAGCAGTTAACTCTTCCCTGAAAGTCTCCAAAAGATCATTCACCGGCGGAAAAACTTCCCCCTCAGGCACAGCTCCGGGCCAGTCCGAATGCCATGCATGGGCATTTTTGCCCTCCCGCAAACGGGCCAAGATCTTTTCTCTGGAGTCACTATTGCTTTTCTTCTCCCCCATTTTCATTCTTTTGTTCGGGAGAATCATCTTTCTTTACATCATCCCGGGAATCATCCTCCCCTTTATTTGACTGATTATCCTTTATATTAGCGTTTGCGTCTTCTTCTTTGTCGCCGGACTTTTTCTCACCATTCTCCCCGTCACCGTTGGCATTTTCCTCAATCACATGTTCCGGCCCTTTTCGTTTTCCAAAGATCTTTTCCAAATCTTCGCCAAAAATCACCTCACGCTCCAGGAGCAGTTCGGCCAGATGAGCGTGCTTTTCTTTATTATCGGTAAGAATTTGCTTGGCCCGCTCATACTGGGCACTGACAATCTGTGATGCCTCATAGTCGATCACCTCGGCGGTTTTTTCACTGTAAGGCTTATGGAAGGAATACTCATTTTGTCCGGTGGAATCAAAAAAGCTGACGTTTCCTAGTTTTTTACTCATCCCGAAATAACTGACCATGGCATAAGCCTGACGGGTCACTTTTTCAAGGTCGTTGAGGGCGCCAGTGGAAGCCCGGTTAAATATCAAATCTTCAGCGGCACGACCTCCAAGAGCCGAGCACATTTCATCAAGAATTTGGTCCGACATAGTCAGTTGCCGCTCTTCGGGCAGATACCAGGCAGCACCAAGGGCTTTTCCACGCGGTACAATGGTTACTTTTACCAGCGGGTGGGCGTTTTCGAGCAACCAGCTGATGACAGCATGCCCTGCCTCGTGGTAAGCAATTGTCCGCTTCTCTTCCTTGCTGATGAGTTTGTTTTTCTTTTCAAGGCCACCAACAATGCGGTCCACGGCATCCAAAAAGTCATCCTTTTCAATGAGACGTTTCTCCCGGCGGGCAGCAAAAAGAGCAGCCTCGTTGCACACATTGGCTATATCAGCTCCGGAAAATCCGGGTGTTTGTTTGGCCAGCATATCGGCATCCACATCATCTTTCAGACGCAAGGGACGAAGATGAACATCGAATATTTCTTTGCGTTCTTTCCGGTCGGGTAATTCCACAGCGATTTGACGATCGAACCGACCTGCTCTGAGCAATGCTCTGTCGAGTACATCGGCACGGTTCGTGGCAGCCAGGATAATCACACCACTATTGGAGGCAAAACCGTCCATTTCGGTAAGAAGCTGATTCAGGGTATTCTCCCGCTCATCATTGCTGCTGAAACCGGAATTTTTTCCTCGAGCCCGCCCGATGGCATCAATCTCATCGATGAACACGATACAAGGCGCTTTTTCTTTCGCTTTACGGAAAAGGTCCCGAACACGGGAAGCTCCAACTCCGACAAACATTTCCACAAAATCGGACCCCGAGATACTGAAGAAGGGCACATTGGCCTCACCCGCGACGGCTTTGGCCAAAAGGGTTTTTCCGGTACCCGGAGGGCCAATAAGCAATGCCCCTTTCGGAATTTTTCCTCCCAATTCGGTGAATTTCTCGGGTTTCTGCAGAAATTCCACA
>JBNJDH010000200.1:0-6105 GCA_051744695.1 Bacteroidota bacterium
CATAAAAGGCTTGCCGGATCCCGGCAGGCCTTTTTTTTTTAATTAGTGTCTGTCCATAAAGTACCACTTGCTGCGTTACGCTTGCCTCCAAAATACTCATTTACGTGAGTAAACTGCGCTTTTGGCGGCTTCGCAAGCCTTGCAATTGGCACTTTCTGAACAAACACATGACCAAAAACAAATTTTGTTTAATTTATAGACGGGCACTAATTAGTGTCTGTCCATAAATTGGGGTGTTTGCTCTATAAAGTTCAAGTTCAGGGCTTGCCACTTTTGAAAATCAGGGATTTTACTCTCGTAAATGAGCGTTTTCAAAAGTGGCGTAACGCAGAAATTGGACTTTATAGACAAACACTAATTAAGCAAACCCAATCAGTTCAAAACAGAAAACACCGACACCTATGAAGAAACAAAAATTACAGCTATCATGCAGCCGGATCCCGGCCAACCTGGGAGATGTGGTGACGCCCGTCAGCATTTACCTGAAACTGCGCGACATTTATCCCAACACCATTCTCCTGGAAAGTTCCGATTATCACGGGGGAAACAACTCGTTGTCGTTTGTTTGCTTCAACCCGATGGCCGATTTCATCGTGGAAAATGACACGGTGAAATGCCGATACCCGGACGGGAGCACAACAGAGACGCCTCTTCCCGCAGAAAAAAGCGTTCCGGCCCTGATGCAGGATTTCATGAACAGCTTCGATATTTCAGAGAAAGATCAAAAAAGTTGTCCGATCCCCGCATCAGGGCTTTATGGTTATACGGGATATGACGCCGTCCGTTATTTCGAAGACCTGGATATAAACGTTGACCCGGAAGCGCCTCACACAATTCCCGAGATTCGTTATCATCTCTACCGATCGGTTATTGCTTTCAACCATTTCACCAACCAGATGTATTTTGTCGAACACCTGCGCCCCGGCGAAACTTCGGACATCAACGACACCCTGGAATTGCTGAAGAATCACTCTGTTCCGTTCTTTTCCTTCAACCCCACCGAAGATGAACAGTCGCCCATTGACGGGAACACCTACATGGAAATGGTTACAAGTGGCAAAGAACATTGCTACCGGGGTGACGTCTTCCAGATCGTAATGTCCCGCCAGTTCTCCCAAAGTTTTAAAGGAGATGAATTCAATGTATATCGGGCCCTGCGTCACATCAACCCGTCTCCCTATCTTTTCTATTTCGATTACGGCAATTACCGCCTTATGGGATCATCGCCCGAAAGCCAACTGATTATCGAAAAGGGAGAAGCCATTATCAATCCCATCGCGGGTACATTCCGGCGTACAGGTGACGACCTGAAAGATATGAAACTGGCCGAGGAGCTGGGGAAAGATCCGAAAGAAAACGCCGAACATGTCATGCTGGTTGATCTGGCCAGAAATGACCTGGGGCGCAATTGCCGAAACGTGGAAGTCAAGACTTACAAGGAGGTCCAGTACTACAGCCATGTTTTGCACCTGGTTTCCGAAGTGGCCGGAAAGCTTCGCGATCCCAACGATGTTGCACGCGTTATGGCCGATACGTTCCCGGCCGGAACCTTATCGGGCGCCCCCAAATACAAAGCTATGCAGCTAATTGACAAATATGAGCCCCACAATCGTGGTTATTACGGGGGATGCATCGGCAAACTCGGGCTCGACGGGAGCTTCAACCAAGCCATTATGATCCGGTCTTTCCTGAGCAAAGACAACACGCTGTTCTACCAGGCCGGTGCAGGTGTGGTTTCCGACAGCGTGGAAGAAAAAGAATTGCAGGAAGTCAACAACAAACTGGGGGCTTTGAAGAATGCAATTGAAATGGCGACAGAGTTTTAGGGAGGAACACTCGATATACAGATGAAAGCACCCCGGCCGCAGGAAAACTGGAAACTGAAAGCTGGATGTTAGAAGCTGGATGTTAGAAGTTAGAGGTTAGAAGCTAAAGACTAAAAGAAATTTTGATTCTTTTTTGCGGCATACCATGAAAAACAACAAAAATGTATATGATTAAATTTCATCTGTTCACATATTTAGTTAGATGAAAGTAAAATTTTGACTCAAAAGAATTCACATTTTAAAGTGGACACACGTCCCGGCGTAAAAACAAAGAAACAATGAAAATACTCGTCATCGATAATTACGATTCGTTCACCTACAACCTGGTCCATTACCTCGAAGATGTGGCCGAACAAGAAGTAGATGTTTTCCGGAACGATAAGATCACCGTGGAAGAGGCCCGTGCCTACGACAAGATCGTTTTATCTCCCGGCCCGGGCATTCCGGATGAGGCCGGCATTATGAAACCGCTGATCAAAGCCCTGGCTCCCACCCATTCCATCTTCGGTGTGTGTCTGGGTTGCCAGGCCATTGCCGAGGTTTTCGGGGGCAGCATCTACAACCTTCCCCGCGTGTACCATGGCATCGCCACACCCATAACAGTCTGCGAAAGGGGGGAGCTAATATTCAACACACTGCCCGATACTTTCATGGGTGGCCGGTACCATTCATGGGTGGTCAATGAAAAAGACCTGCCCAAAGAATTGCACATCACCGCCCGCGACATTCAGGGGCAGATCATGGCCCTCAGTCATGAAAAATATGATGTAAGGGCCGTCCAGTTTCATCCCGAATCAATCCTGACTGAACACGGAAAACAAATGATCAGCAACTGGCTGGAAGGATAGCTCTGAGCTCCCTACCCCCCAAGGGGGACGATGAAAGTCCTGAGTTTTGATGAAATCGTGAGCTTACGAACTGATAAGATCGAGCTTTCAGCTACTTCTCCGTCAGCAACTGAAATACGAATTTCTAACAACTAATTTCTGAAAAAATGTTACAACCAATACTGAAACGTCTTTTCGATTACCACACTCTTTCGAAAGAAGAAGCCCGGGAAATCCTGATCAATATTACCAGCGAAAGTTACAGCAAGTCGGAAGTGGTGGCTTTTTTATCGGTTTTCATGATGCGGCCGGTGACCGTTGAAGAACTCTCCGGGTTTCGCGACGGGCTACTCGAGCAATGCAAAAAGATCGACCTTTCGGAATTTGACCCCATCGACATGTGCGGAACCGGCGGAGACGGAAAGAACACCTTCAACATCTCTACCCTGGCATCGCTGGTGGTGGCCGGGGCCGGCTATAAAGTCGCCAAACACGGGAATGCCGGCGTCAGTTCGGCCTGTGGCTCTTCCAACGTCATGGAACACCTGGGCTATCGATTCACCAACGACAACGACCAGCTGAAAAAACAGATCGACCGGGCGGGGATTTGTTTCCTTCACGCACCTTTGTTCCACCCGGCCATGAAGGCTGTCGGTCCCATCCGGCGTGAACTGGGCATCAAGACCTTTTTCAACATGCTGGGGCCCATGGTTAACCCCGCAGATGTCAAGAACCAGCTTGTCGGCGTCTTCAGTCTGGAACTTGCCCGCATCTATCAATACATTTACCAGGAAACCGATGTCAACTTCACCATAGTTCACAACGTAGACGGCTACGATGAAGTGTCCCTGACAGATGCCTTCAAGATGATCTCCAACAAAGGAGAAAAACTTTTGGACCCGAAAGACCTGGGCTTTCCCTACAACCAGCCGCAAGACATCGGGGGCGGCAACACGGTTGAGGAATCGGCCGCCATGTTCAGGAAGATCCTGGATGGAAACGGCACGCCGGCACAGGAAAACGCCGTGGTTGCCAATGCAGCCCTTGCCATCTGCACAATGGATTCCGGACTTACCTCAGACCAATGCATTGAAAAAGCCACCCGGTCGTTGAAAGAGGGAGAAGCAGCCAAAGCGCTTGAGACTTTACTTGCATTGCAGGGGTAATGAATTGGGTAAAATAAACGCACTTCAATCAACCCGGGGATCTGATAAACCAGTAGTTTCAACCCTTAAACAAGAAAAAACATGAACATACTCGACCGGATCGTGGCCAGGAAAAAAGAAGAAGTCCGGGCTGCAAAAGAAAAAGTGTCAGTGAGGGAACTGCAATACTACAGGCATTTTCAAGCACCTGTGGTTTCCATGAAACAAAAACTGACAGAAAATAAAGAATTTCCGGTGATCGCCGAATTCAAACGCCGCTCGCCTTCAAAAGGAGACATCCATCCCGGCGCGGAAATAAAGAACATCGTGCCGGGATATACCCAGGCAGGCGTTTCAGGCATATCCGTACTCACTGATAAAGATTTTTTCGGCGGCAGCAACGATGACCTGAGCACGGCCCGTGACCTGACCGGTGTCCCCATCATCCGGAAGGAATTCATCATCGACCCCTACCAGGTTTACGAGGCCAAAGCCATCGGAGCCAGCGCCATTTTGCTGATCGCATCCATCCTGACCAAACAACAGGCCTTAGACCTGGCCACTCTGGCCAATTACCTGGGCATGGAAATATTAATGGAACTGCACGACCCTTCAGAAATGGATAAACTTAACCTTTACGTGGATATGGTAGGCGTGAACAACCGGAACCTGAAAACCTTTGATGTGGACCTGCAAAATGCCATTGACATGGCAGCCTCGTTGCCCGAAGGGATGCTCCCGATCGCTGAAAGTGGCATCCATTCAGCCGAGGATCTTCTTCACCTGAAAGAAGCAGGTTTCAAAGGTTTCCTCATGGGCGAATTTCTCATGAAACATGACGACCCGGCCGGGGCCTGCCGGGAATTCAAAAACAAGCTGTTGCAGATGACACCACATCACCAATAAAACAAAATTATGAGCCCGGAGATAAAGATCAAGGTTTGCGGCATGCGCCTAAGGCAAAACATCGAAGAAGTAGGCGGACATATACCCGATTACATGGGATTTATTTTTCACCCCGGTTCCCCGAGATTTGCCGGCAGCATCTTACAACCAGAGGTGACAGCAGCCATTCCCGACCCTATCAGGAAAACGGGTGTGTTTGTCAACACATCCACACAATACATTGACGAAACATGCAAAAACTACGACCTAAACACTGTTCAGTTGCACGGTGAAGAAACACCTCAACAGTGCAGCGAGCTCAAAGAACTGGGGTATGAGGTGATCAAAACCTTCAGTCTGAAGAACAGGGATGATATTGAACGGACCAACCCCTATTCCCAAAGTTGTGATTTCTTCCTTTTCGACACCCCCACGGTCAAACACGGGGGCAGCGGAAAGAAATTCGACTGGTCGGTGCTGTCAGGAGCCCGCATCGAACGCCCTTTTTTTCTGAGCGGGGGCATTGAAGAAGCCGATGCCGAAACCATTCTGAACAACATCCCCGTCCAGCCTTATGCCATAGACATCAACAGCCGGTTTGAAACCAACCCGGGAATGAAAAATGCGGAAGCCGTCGGACGGTTTATTCAATCCATCAGAGGATCAGAACTCTGAAGCCATGCCAACGTATTTTTTTTTATTTTTGCAGTGGTAAACAACAGCTCATCGGCTTTAACCTGACCAAAACAATTAACAAAAACAAAAACACTCCATGTCAACATCTTATCAACCTGACGAGAATGGCTTTTACGGTCCCTTTGGGGGAGCTTATATTCCGGAGATGCTCATTCCCAATATTGAAGAACTCCGGGACAACTACCTGAAGATCATCAATTCAGAATCGTTTCGCCAGGAATTCATCACATTGCTGGAAGATTATGCCGGACGGCCTTCGCCTCTCTATTACGCCCGGCGTTTGTCCGAACACTACAACTGCCACATATGGCTGAAACGGGAGGACCTCAACCATACCGGCAGTCATAAAATCAACAACACCATCGGCCAGATCCTTCTGGCCCGTGAAATGGGCAAAACGCGCATCATTGCCGAAACCGGCGCCGGACAACACGGCGTAGCCACAGCCACCGTCTGTGCCCTTTTGGGCATGGAATGCATTGTCTATATGGGAGAAACCGATATTGAGCGGCAGGCCCCAAATGTGGCCCGAATGAAAATGTTGGGCGCCCAGGTGAGAACGGCAACTTCCGGCAGCCGTACCCTGAAAGATGCCACCAACGAAGCCCTGCGCGACTGGATAGCCAATCCCCTTGATACTTTTTACATCATTGGATCGGTGGTGGGCCCCCACCCCTATCCTGATTTGGTGGCACGCCTACAATCGGTCATCAGTGGCGAAATCCA
>JBNJDH010000201.1:0-6043 GCA_051744695.1 Bacteroidota bacterium
AATAAAAGTAAGGACCAGCACTATAAGAGCAAGGCTGGTCCGTCCCTTTTTTAGAATCTTGTATAATCTCATATTATCAATAGATAGTTAGATGTTTGAATCAAGCCGACAGCTTGCCTTCCGATAGACAATCAGGCAGATTGGATCCTTGGCATGACAGTAATCTGCTGCATATCAACAGGTAAGATATCCTGTCATAAAACAGCTACTTTGCAAGTCATCCCAAAAACCTTAACCACCTGTTGATACAAAAAACCGGCGACTATTAACCCATTTTAACCCGGTCGATGGAAAGTTGATCGAGGTTCATATTCCCCAAACCCATTTCATCGGCAATGCGGATGTGATTAATGTCTTTGGGCTCACGTCCAAACATCTTCGTTGCAGCTGCGTCCACGGCAACAATATCGGAACCGGCGATCATTGCCTTGAGATCGACAACATCAGAAACCGAAACCCCTCTGGGGCCATTTTTCTTCAGCATACGATATCCGTCAATAATATTCAGATCCGGCTTCCTGTAAGTAAGGAAATCAGCGATGCACTGGCTCAGGTCATTGCCATGATAAAAACCGCGGTCCCAAACAACACCCATCAGGTTTTTCATAGAAAGAGAAACCGTGGTTGAGCTGTGATGTTTCAAAATGGGTACATTGATGAATACATCTGAATCAAGAAGTTCACGATGTACCTTAGTGGTTTTTAAAGTCTTTCCGTCGGGAATAGAAACTTCCTCAAAGAAGGATTCATCATTGCCGGGTACCACTTTTGCACCGCCATCACGGGCTGCCTGCTCAATATTACTGTTGCGATAGCAACGGTCCCACTGGTCGCAGGTATGGTCAAACACCACAACTTCCGAGGCACCTGCATCTAAAACAGACTCAACAATGCGCTTGATTAGTTCGGGATTTGTATTCCCGGCACGCTCAGGGGGTACATCCCAGCCAATATTGGGTTTAACCAAAACTTTTTGACCGGATTTCACAAACTTTTCCATGCCTCCAAGTGATTCCATCACTTTGTCGAACATATCAACGGCTTCGCCGCCACGAACGGCTACTACATCATAATCCCCTTTTTCTGCAGGGAGTCCTACAGCATTCAGTCCGCCAAAATGGGGAACCAATGCACCGGCTACTCCAAGACCTGCTCCTTTTACTAAAAAATCTCTTCGCTTCATAAAACCTCCTTCATTTCAATAATGACCAAAATTAAAAATGGTCATCGTTTGTTGTTGTGTGTTAAATTGCAGGGGCAGGGTCAATCATCATTGCTGACAATCTTTATAGGAAAAATCAAAAATGTGGTCATTTCCAAATACATATGCAAAAATGACCATATTTTGAACCATAAATATATAAAATCAAGTGAACATACTCTATGCCAAAAGCTTAATTTATAGTTGGTTTAAATTATAATAGTGGGGGGAAAACTGCTTTAAAGGTGAGAGAACAAAACCAACAATCGATCCGGCTTTTACCCTGTGTAGTATTTCCTGATCATCAAACAATGCGTAGTTTATTATACTAAAAGGAGAGAAGCTGGTTTTCCCTTTATATTGAAACCTGCTGACTTTGCCGGGAGCCCAAACAAATCCGAGAAGTTAAGAAAAGAGAAAACCAACTATATTTGTAAAAATCAAACATGAGCAATCTAATGTGGAAATCAATACTTTTGGCAGGAGCAGGTGGATTTGCAGGGTCGGTTCTTCGTTATCTGGCCACAAAATTCATCCACGCCCGTTTTATAAGCCTGTTTCCTTGGGGAACACTTTTCGTAAACATTGCCGGCAGCTTACTCATCGGGATCATTTTCGGCCTCTCGGAGAAAACCAATCTTGTAAGCCCTCATATGAGAATTTTACTGGCTGTGGGGTTTTGTGGCGGATTTACCACGTTTTCATCATTTTCCAATGATGCATTCCTGCTTCTTCAAAATAAAGAATGGCTAAGGTTTGTCCTTTAAGCGGGTGGCAGTTTTATCCTGAGATTGATGGCAATAATCGGAGGGCGGATGCTCATAAAAATTTGGTAACCATATAATGAAAAGCATTGACCACTCCGATAAAATCGAAAATTTTCTGGATACAATCAAGCCTATACTGAAAGAAATGAAAAACGGATGCATGGTCGCCACCCAGGAAGCCAGTGTACATATTTACAAAAGCGGGAAGGAACACTGACGGAAGCATTCCTTTCCGCCCAATGCATTAATAGTCCTTTTCGCTTATCAATTCTCCATTTTCATCGAAGATTGCCCAGGTCCCAACTTTCTCCCCTTTCTGGTATTCCATTTCGTACCGAAGGGTCCCGTTTTCGTCCCAGATGAACCATTTTCCGTGTTTTTTCCCTTTTTGGTAGCGGGCTTCGGCCACTTTGGTTCCGTCTTCATTCCAGGTTTTCCAGGTGCCATGCATTTTGTTGTCTTTGAAGTAGCGCTCTTCTTTTGGAGTTCCATCTTCAAAATAATACATGGTGGCCCCCTCCTTTTTCCCTTCATCAACCTGCATCTTCAGACGGACATTTCCATCAGGATAATACTCAATGTAAGTACCGGAATAAAGGTTGTCGTTGAAATCGTAGTAGAGGCCGTCTTTTTCCACAAGCTGGGCATTCAATAAAGAAGCGGCAACAACCAGCACAAGCGATAATATCAGCTTTTTCATAACTCTTGGTTTTTGAAATATGACAAAGCCTCCCAACTTGTTTCCTTTAGGTGTGTTAAGACAAACTTAACATTAATTTTACAATTAGGCAACTCAATAGATCGTTAGATTATTAAATGCAAGATGTAATAAAATTCTTATAATACTGATATACTGTGATTTAAACTGCGAAATACCTGTATTTTAAACCACTATTGTCCGGTAAACAATGGTATTACTTTTTTAGCGCTCAAGCCGCACGGGCTTTTACTTCTTTTGTTCATGATTTTGCCTATTTTAAGCGGTAATCACGATTTCCGCTTCGCTCCAATTTTACAGCAAAAAAAAAGTAAACAAGAAATGCCGTCGCTCACCCAAATCCCTAAAAATCAATAGTCCGTAAACTTTGTCAATGTCTTGGAATTCAGTTGTTTAACCCTTTGAGTTTTTCCGTGTTAAATTGCAGTATATCAGCATTATACGATTCGTCTTAAATCTAATATCTAAAAATCTAACGGTCTATTGAAAAATATTACACAGGATAAAGCGGACTGAAAGGGGTGTTTGTGGGCTCTTTGAAACACCCAGCTGAAGCTGGGTGCTAATCTCATTTGCATCAAACCATGAAACAAAAAAGGGAAGCTTCCGGAGCCTCCCTGAAAATACCAGAGATAAAAAAGCGTTAATTACTCTTTATCAAGTGTTTTCAATTCGAGATTAAAAGCATGCATTTCATTGGATTCCACATCAACAGAGCGTGTCTGCTCACCCTGATATGAGATAATATTGGCTTCAACAGAATACTGTCCGGGATTGATGTGATCAAAAACGAACTTGCCTTCAAAATCGGTATAGGTTTTCATGTCGGTCCCTTTCAGTTGGACTTCCACTCCTGTCAGGGTCTCGCCGGTTTCATCATCGACAATTGTCCCTGCAATGGCCGATGTGGGGGCTTCAGCTTTGGCTGGTTGCTCATCATTTTCATTGTTCCCGGCCTGGATATGACTTAATACCCCGATGGTCAAAATTAGCAAAATGGATAATGTTTTCATAGCTCCTGTTTTTTTAGTATAATCAACTTTCACAGGCAAAGCTAAAGCCGCTATGTTGCTTAAATATTAAGCAGGCATTACCAAAATTTTAAACTGCCTACATTATTGTCCGGAAACATAAAAACATTGCTTCAAAACTCCATCAGGGCATCATTTCAGCCCAACCTCTTCTATTGCTTCGGAAACATTAATCACGTAGTCGGCTAGTTTTTCGCACTCGGAGAACAGATCGTTGAAAATGATGCCAGCTTCATAGGAATAAACATTATTGGCCAGATTGTCAAGGTGTTCAGCTTTCAGCTGGTCCCTGTAATTGTTAATCTGGTCTTCAAGCAACCTGGCTTTTTTCAGAGATACGGTCAATTCATCCTGCTGAAGATTTTCCCTCATCACGGAAAGGGCTTCTTCCACAAGATTAAACATGAGCTCGAGTTTTTCCTGGGCAGACTGGTTAAACTGAATATTTTTCTCCCGCATCCGGTTGACCGTTCTGGCAAGATTGTAATTGCTGTCGCCGATGCTTTCCAGGTCGCCGGCAAGTTTAAGCATGGAACGAATGCGTTTGCGGCCCAGTTCACTAATTTTATACTGGCTAATCTGCGTTACATAGTTGGTAATCTCTACTTCCACGTTATCGCTAATGCCCTCATATTTCTGCACTTTAGAGTACAATTTGTTGAATTTCTTGTCTCTTTCTTCGTGCATCATTTTACGGACAAACCCAAACATCTTGGTGGTATGCTTGGCATAGAACTGGATTTCTTTCTTAGCTTGTAATATAGAAAGCTCAGAAGTGGAGAGCATTCCGGTCGTGATATATTTGAGACGGAATTCCTCATCCAACTCCTTGCTTTTTTGGGGCACTAAATATTCGGCAACCTTCTGGATAAAAGGTGCAAACCAGACAAAGACCAGGACATTGATCACATTAAATGCCGTATGGAAAATAGAGAGCGCCGTCGGAATGGCGGCGGGCGATTCTGTCGGAGAAGTTCCTCCATTGTTTGTCATCACGGTGTCAATAAGACCCGTGAAATTGTTAAACACCAACAACATCCATGTCACCCCCAGCAGGTTAAATATCAAATGCACCCGGGCCGCTCGTTTGGCACTGATGTTCCCGACGGAAGATGCGATGTTCGCGGTTATGGTTGTTCCAATATTTTCGCCCAGAATCATGGCAGCTGCCTGACTGAATTCAATCCACCCCTGGTTGCACATCACAAATGTTAGTGCCATGGTAGCAGACGAAGACTGTACAACCACTGTGAGAATTGAGCCAATGGCAAGAAACAAGAGGGTTGTCCAAATGCCGCTGTCGGTATATCGTTGCAGGAAACTGAGAATTTCCGGGTTTTCCTGAATGTTGGGGACAGAGTCTTTCAAATACTCAAGGCCGAGGAAAATCAGGGCAAAACCGATAAGCAATTCGCCGTAAGACCTTCGGGTCCCCGATTTAGAGAAAATAAAGGGCAGCCCCAAACCAATCAAAGGCAATGAATAAGCGCTGATCTGGACCTTAAAACCAAAAAGGGTGATGATCCAGCCGGTAACCGTGGTTCCGATATTGGCCCCCATGATCACCCCGATGGATTCGGTAACGGTAACAAGTCCCGCATTAACAAAACTAACGACCATGACGGTAGTCGCAGAAGAGGACTGAACCATGGCCGTTATCATAAATCCGGTAATGATTCCCAAAAACCGGTTAGAAGTCATGGCCGAGAGAATGCTTCGCAATTTGTTCCCGGCCACCTTCTGGAGGGCCTCACTCATCATCTTCATCCCGTAAAGAAACATCCCGAGGGACCCTACCAATGAAAGAAAATCAAAAAATGTGTATTGCATCTTTTCAGGCTTCTATAAGTCTGGTTAATGGGATTTAACCTGAGTATTATGAATCAGGTTAAAGAATTATTTTATCACAATAACCCGTTAGATTTTCAGTTTTTACATGTAAGATGAATCATGTGATGCAAAAATCTGTGCTTTGCAACAAAATCCATTCAAACCATACACATCTGACTCAAAGGTTCTTGCAAAGTTTTACCGGACGATTGTATCATTGACTGCGGCAAAAATAAATAAAAATATAAAGGAACCATTTATTCAACCCGGTAATTGTAGATGTAATTGTTTTCACCTCCGGTGATCAGGTTAAAGCGATAGGCTGAAGTTTCTAAAAACCCAATGGAAAAGCGGGACGTTCCTTTCAGGGGAAATCCTTTATAAAGGGTTCCGTCCTGGTTGAACAAATAAATATTGGTTTCTGTCGTATCAATCAGCCCTATTTTATGATCACGGGAAGAAAAACGATACATATCCCCATCCACCTTCATAGGCT
>JBNJDH010000202.1:0-5995 GCA_051744695.1 Bacteroidota bacterium
TAAAGAAATCAAATTTTCTTGTAGCCTTTAGCTTCTAACTTCCAGCTTCTAACTTCCAGCCTCGAGCTTCCCCGCGGCTTGGGTACTTTTATCTAACAACAACCCTAAATTATTTAAATTATGATGTTTAACTAATTTTGTTGGTTCTATGGTTATGTCGCAAAAGAGAGCAACCTTTCTCTCCAGCTTCGAGCTTTCAGCTATGTAAAATAAATTTCCCAAATTAAACACCTAAGAGCCAAGAGCTACGAGCTAACAGCTTTGAGCTTCGAGCTTTCAGCTACTTCTGCCTTCTGCCTTCTGCCTGTAAGCTACTTTCATATAGCAGGATAATAATAAAAGAGGGTCACCACTGCCGTGGCTCAGGGTTTTTGGGGGACTTTTTTTACCATACGATGGCCCCACTCCGGGGGCTTTAAGGATTTTGCCCAAATTTATTTGTTGCTGAACATAGCAACGCAAAATTAACCTACAGCCAAGTTTAACGGACTATTGTGAAGACAAAGCCCTTAAAACAGGCCAAACACCAATAAAAACAGCCATGGTTTTATCTTTTTCCTCTTCTTCTCATGCAACAATAAAGCCATTGTTCATTTGCCAAATAATAAAACATCAAAAAAATTCGCTATTTCATTAACCGTGTTAACAAGACTTTACAAAGGAAAAGACTATGGTCCAGTGAAAGAAAAATTTAAAAACATGACTTTTGTCACTATAAATTATTGAAAAAAATCAATTTCCACTTCATTTCTTTAAGTAAAAGCACATTTTTCATTACATTTGCACATCCAAAAAGTCAAAACCTCAAACATCAATAACTTATGAATGAATCCAAAGTACTGAAGTACATTGAGGATTTTATGGCCAATGTTGAGGCCAGAAATCCACACGAACCGGAATTTTTCCAGGCTGTACATGAAGTAGTTGAGAGTCTGGCCCCCTTTATTCTGGAAAATCCCGTGCTGATGAAAAACAAAGTGCTTGAGCGCATGACCGAGCCAGAAAGAATCATCAGTTTCAGGGTACCCTGGATCGATGATCAGGGAGATGTTCAGATCAACAAAGGTTACCGTGTTCAAATGAACAGTGCCATTGGCCCTTACAAAGGGGGACTTCGCTTCCACCCTTCCGTAAACCAAAGCATTCTTAAATTTCTGGCTTTTGAACAAGTTCTGAAAAACAGTCTGACATCACTCCCCATGGGAGGTGGAAAAGGCGGCTCAGATTTCAATCCGAAAGGAAAGTCAGACCAGGAAGTAATGAAATTCTGTCAGTCGTTTGTCACCGAACTTGAGCGTCACGTGGGGGCAAACACAGATATCCCGGCAGGTGACATCGGCGTAGGCGGTCGTGAAATTGGTTTCATTTTCGGGCAATACAAACGGCTGGCCAATTCGTTTGAAGGCACATTTACCGGCAAAGGAGCTGAATGGGGCGGAAGTCCGCTGCGTCCGGAAGCTACCGGATACGGAGCAACCTATTTTGCGCAGGAGATGATGTCTGTCAAAGGAGACAGCTTCAAAGGAAAAACCGTAGCCATCAGTGGTTCAGGCAATGTGGCGCAGTTTGCTGTGGAAAAAGTTCTTGAATTAGGCGGAAAACCGGTTTCCCTGTCCGACTCGAGTGGTTCAATTTACGATCCCAATGGCATCGATGCGGAGAAACTGGAATATGTGAAAATCCTGAAAAATGCTACACGGGGACGTATCCGTGAATACGCGGAAAAATACCCGGACGTGGAATATTTTGAAGGAGAAACACCCTGGAAGAATGTAAAATGTGATGTAGCGATCCCCAGTGCAACCCAGAATGAGCTGAATGGCGATGACGCGCATGCACTGATCGAAAACGGTTGTTTCTGCGTTTCTGAAGGAGCCAACATGCCTTGCACGCCAGATGCCGTTCATTTGTTCCACGACAAGCAGATCCTCTTTGGCCCTGGTAAAGCAGCCAATGCTGGTGGAGTTGCTGTTTCCGGACTGGAAATGTCACAAAACTCCATGCGCATCACATGGACCAGAGATGAAGTTGACGCTAAGCTCAAGTCCATCATGAAAGATATTCATGCCAACTGTGTGAAAAACGGCCAGGAAAAAGACGGCTATGTAAACTATGTAAAAGGAGCCAATGTCAGTGGTTTCATCAAAGTAGCCAATGCCATGCTGGCGCAAGGCGTTGTATAATTAGGCATTTATCCTCTTAAGAAAGAGGTAATACCACACAACAAAAGAGTTTTTCCGGTACTGCGTTCCTTTATCTGAACCATTTCCCCTTCTCTCAAGAACGCACCCGGAAAGACTCTTTTGTTTTTTCAGATTATCACGAAATTCACATCTCTCTCCTTACCGGTGAGTGACATCTCCTGCGCCCGATTCATTTTTTTCGATCATCTGAGCAGTTCCGTAATAAGTTATATCAGACCCCCCGCTGGCAGTAGCGCTAATCTCCTCCGAAGCATAAACTTCAAGATCTGCACCTCCTGAGGAAGAAGCCGTCACAAACCGGGCCTCCAACCCCTTGGCCTGCAAGTCAGAACCTCCACTGGCGGTGGCTTCGAGATGATCGGTCTCACCACTGGCAATAATATTCGCACCCCCGCTGCTATTAAGCACAACGCGGGTGGCCTGAACTTCAATTTCCACTTCCGCGCCTCCTGAGCTGGAAACTTCTAGTTCTTCAGAGCGAATTTCATCTTTGCTCGTCAGGTCAGCGCCACCAGATGCCGACAATGTTTCAATTTCAGGCATCGTCACATAAACCGTGGCAGACCGATTTTCAAACCAACTAAAAATGCCTCCTTCCATATCAACTTTTAACACACCGTTTTTCACCTCTGTTTTCACTTCGTCGATGTGTTTGGAAGTGGCTTCAACAATAATTTTGGTGTCCTCTCCCTGTTCCAGGATCAGATCAACCCCGGAGGAGACTTCAATCCCGGTAAAACCGGCATTTACTTTTCTTTCTTCCCGGTTCTGTGCATTGATGTCTCCCTGCATGAAACATCCGGCCTGAAATATGACGAACAGGCCCAGCAATAAAGAAAATAGGTTGTTTCTCATTACGTAAAATTTTTGGTTTTGTAATAAGACGCCATGCCCAAACATAAGGTTACAAGCATGCTTTCAAAAATCGCCTCACCTATTATCCTGAATCCTTATTGGTTGCATCGTACACCAGTGATCCTGAAACACTTTTCATCACCGACCGGCCTAAGCACACGCCCTTGTAAAGCCTTGTTTTACAGAACATCCCAAACCGACCGGTATGGCATAAAAATTGATATTATAATGATTCAAATGCCACAACAATAATGTATTTTTACAGCCACAATTGAACAAAACCTATATGCTAAAGAACAGGGGTGAAAAAACAGCCATAACTTATGGAGATGAGACCATTAGTTATGGACAGTTAATGGGAAAAATCGGACAGTTTGCCGGTTTATATGAGCCTAAAAAAAGAGAAAAAGTGGCCATCTTCATGGAAAATCGTCCTTCCTGGATATATTCTTTTTATGCCGTTTGGCACAACAACGAAATAGCCGTACCGCTCGATCATCTGGCCACCGAAGACGAAGTTGCTTTCATCCTGAAAGATTGTCAGCCATCTGCTGTGTTTACATCAGAAAACAATGAAGCCACCCTCAGGGGGGCTGTCCATAAAGCCGGCATTGACACGCAAATCATCCGTGCCGATCGTTTTGAAAAACCGGTAGAGGGTTACAACTCCGAAGAAGATTTCCCTCAGCCGGAACCATACAGCACAGCAGCAATCATCTACACATCAGGAACAACTGGAAGCCCCAAAGGGGTCATGCTTTCTTACGACAATTTAAAAGCAAACATTGAAGGGGTATCCGAGAAGATCAAGATATTCACCCCGGAAAGCCGGACTTTGCTTCTGTTGCCCCTGCATCACATTTTCCCGCTTATGGGTACTATGGTCATCCCCCTGTACACAGGAGGAAGCGTATCCATCAGCCCCACCATGGCTTCCGAAGACATCATCAACACCCTTCAAAAGAACAGGATCACCATAATCATTGGTGTGCCAAGATTGTATGCTGCCATACGCAAGGGCATCATGGACAAAATCAACGCCAGCCTTCCGGCCCGTGGAATGTTTGCCCTTGCCCGCAAAATCAACAGCAAAGCATTTTCCAGAACATTATTCAAAACCGTCCACAAAAAAATGGGCGGGTCTCTACAACACCTTGTATCGGGCGGTGCTGCTCTTGACAAGGAAGTTGGCCGGGACTATCAGACCCTGGGCTTTGAAGTCCTTGAAGGATTTGGTATGACCGAAGCCGCCCCCATGATCACTTTTACCCGGCCGGGGAGGGTGGTCATAGGATCGCCAGGCGAACCCCTGCCCGGAACAAAAATCGACATCATAGATGGAGAAATCACGGCCAAAGGGCGCCAGGTGATGCAGGGATATTATAACCGCCCCGAAGATACCGCAGAAGTGGTCAGAGAGGGACGTCTGTTCACCGGTGACCTGGGGGAAATGGACGAAAACGGATTCCTTTACATCACCGGCCGCAAGAAAGAGATCATCATCCTCTCCAACGGGAAAAATGTCAACCCTGTGGAACTGGAACAGAAAATTGAAGCTTCACCTCTTGTGCGCGAATGCGGGATCTTTTTCAAAGACGATATGATCCAGGCTGTGATGGTTCCCGAAAAAAGTGCGTTGGAAATGCCGGGTGAACAAAGCCTGGAAGACATCATCCGCTGGAAAGTGATTGATCCTTTCAACAATCAGGTCTCAGCCTACAAAAAGATCATGCGGTTTCACCTGACCGACCAGGATTTGCCGCGTACACGCTTGTCTAAGCTTCAACGTTTTAAACTGGAAGCCTTTGCTTCAGAAACACCCGAAGAAGAAGAACAGGTGCCGGAACCCGATTTTGACGAATATCAAATGATTGCCAGGTACCTGGAAAAAGAAAAAAACCGGAAAGTCCGTCCCCACCATCACCTGGAAATGGACATCGGCTTTGATTCGCTCGACAAGGTGGGTTTTGAATCATACCTGGAACAAACCTTCGGAGTTAAGCTCGATCCATCCGAAATGACAAAATTCAACAACATCCGCCTGCTGGCCGAGCACATCAGAAACACCAAAACCAAAACGGAAGAACAAAAAATCAACTGGCGGGAAATTCTGCGGGAAAGAGTCAACCTTCAACTCCCCAAAACATGGGCCACCGGAAGCCTTATGGTCCGCATTTCCCGGTTTTTCTTCCATATGTACTTCCGGTTTAGGGCGCGTGGCATGAACAATATCCCCAACGGACCTTTCATCCTTGCACCCAATCACCAGAGCTTTTTCGATGGCCTGTTCGTGGCCTCATATCTAAAAACACGCGACATCCGGAAAACTTATTTTTATGCCAAAGAGAAGCATGTCAGGGCCCCCTGGCTGAAATTCCTGGCCCACAGGAATAACATCATTGTCATGGACCTGAACAACGATCTGAAGTCTTCCATACAAAAAATGGCTGAAGTTCTTAAGCGCGAGCGCAACCTCATCATCTTCCCGGAGGGCACACGCACTCAAACAGGTAACTTAGGGGATTTCAAAAAAACATTTGCCATTTTGAGCAGGGAACTCAACATTCCGGTGGTACCCGTGACCATACAAGGGGCCGACAAAGCTTTGCCACGAGGCAGTGTATTTCCGCGACCATTCAAAAAAGTGAGCATTGAATTTCTGGAACCTGTTTACCCCAAAAACGAAAATTACGATTCACTGGCCGGCAGGGTCAAACAGCAAATTGAGCACAAAATGAACGAACCGGCCTGAAATTCTTGGCAAAGCCCGAATTAATTCTTAACTTTTTACAAATTTCATCCACTGAAGGTGTCTAAAAAGTCTTCATTGTTAATTTCCTAACCTGGACAAGCCAGAACCAAATATTATATAAAAGAATCAAATCAGAATTAGTAGGATTAGCTAATTGCTTCGCAATTATTTTTTGTCCACGAAT
>JBNJDH010000203.1:0-5993 GCA_051744695.1 Bacteroidota bacterium
CATGCCGGGATAATCCTCAAGATCGGCCTCCGTGAGCACAACCGATGAACCGTTGTTGTTTTTTAACATCAGGGGCGCAATGATCAGCGAATCGGGCTGGATATCAGACACCTGCATAACATCGTAGGTGCTTTCGAACGAGACCTGATACCTGTCATAGGGCTGTCGGACGTAGGGAACAAAAACCTCATCCGCCTTAGGGAAAAGAAATCCGGCCGTTTCGTTCTTTATTTTGATCTCATCATCAAAAAAGGTCACAAAACGATAGGCCATGCCATCGTTGTAGACCCGGAATATGACTTTGAAATCGCCTTCAAACACCACATGCAGTTCTTCGTAATCGTTCGGGACCTCTGACTTTTTGTAAAGATCGGTTTCAATAAGTCCTTCATTTGATTCATAAAACACATTTTTTACCTCGGGGGCTTCACCCAGGATGCCGTGTTCTTCCAGTTCCATGGAGATGCCTGAAGTTTTGCCAACCAATTCTCCATCTTTTGTCACTGCCCAGAAAATTTGGTCATCTACAATCACTTCCACCTCAAGTGATCCATCGGGGGATGCAATCCGGTGCATGTAGCCATTTCCCTGTTCTGCGCCATAAAGGACAGATGAACACATTAGGGTTGTCAAGAAAAGAGAGATAATAAGTTTCTTCATAGGTGGGTATTTATTGATTAAATATTAATAGCTCGTTAGATTTTTAAATTTTAGAACCTCAGCCACAATTAAGGCATAACCAACAATCAAAACCCCGAAGGTTAAAAATTGGAGGTTAGAAATTAGAAATAAAAGTAAAATTACCCTTTTTTCAAAAATAAAACGATTATGGGAGAAAAAACAGATTTCGATTCAATAATGACTGAAATTGAAAAAATTGTGTTGACAAGGCCTATTGATTCGGATTCATGGAAGAAGTCGTCAAAAAGCCGACTTTCTGTATTGTAGTGGCTATATAAGTCAGTTTTCCGCCGGGGAGTGTAATTGCCAAACAAATTTCAAAATCTCGATAAAACCCTTTAGAAATTTATTTTTCAGGGACCTCAACGCGGTGATGGTCATTGATCAACAGCACCAAGCGAAGCCCTGCATCATGCGACAACAAAGGGTAACATACATCATAACACTTCCGGGCCACCGCAAAGTAAAAGCACGGATATTGCGGAAAAGGAAGCATTTCAGGAATGGCATTGGCCAGCTTCTGCTGTTTGATCCGGGCTGTTTGTTCCGGGGAACACCCACATGTCGCGGCTATATCCGCCAGAAACTCGGGATCGAAAGAAACATGCCGGCTATGGGTATCCAGATTGCCGGCCGCCAGCTTAACCCCTTTTCCAAAACGTATGACCAGGTGGATTTTCCTAAAACCATACTCCACGGCCTTTTCAAGGGTAGGGCCGATCAGATTGCCAAAATGTACAAACCCCATATCAGGCAGATGGGAAAGCTCATCGCGCACATCATTTTCACTGCGTTTGCCAGAAGTCAACACCAACTCGTTACCTCCCCCCGATGCCAACACCGACAACTGCTGCTCAATAGAAGCCACAAAAGCTTCATTGGAATAAGGGACCACACGGCCCGTGGTTCCCAAAACAGAAAGCCCGCCTTCAACACCTACACGCGGGTTGAACGTCTTGCGGGCCAGCTCTTCCCCGCCGGGAATAAAGGGTTTCACATCAAAAGCCGGCTCTTCTTCATATATGTCGGCCAGTTTTTCCAAAGCCCCGGTTATCATAGTCCGTGGCGCAAGGTTGATGGCGGGTTCGCCCACATCCACCTGCAAGCCCGGCATGGTCACTTTGCCGATGCCCTCTCCCTGAAGAAAATGCACACCGAGCTGGGGACTTCGGGACAATTTGCACCCAATTTCCCGGGCATGGGTCACATCCGGGTCATCCCCCGCATCTTTGATCACCACACACGATGAACCGTCCGTGGTCTTTTCACCCGGGAAGACCACCATAGATGCAACCTCCCCGTCGGGCAGCTCAACATCCACCGTATCGGGAAATTCCCCATCCATCAAAGCCATGAAAGAAGCCCGGGCAGCCGCCGTCACGCAGGTTCCGGTCGAATATCCATGGCGGAGTTCCCGGCCCCGTTTCAACACCGTTTTGCGCAGCTGAAAGAGAATCTGCAACAGTTGTTTCCGGTCTTCCACAACGTGGGAATACGCAGGCAACGCCGGCCGTTGCACCACCCAAAGCGGAATATTTAATGAACGGGCAGCCGCCATTTTGCTTTCCATAAACCCTGAACTGCCGCTTTCTTTGCTCAGCAACACTTCCGCCCCTACATCACGGGCCAAACTGGTCAATTTGTCTGTGTCTCCATCGGGATGCATAGGAAAAACCATATGGGAAGGAATACCTGTCTCTTCCGCTTTCCTTCGACTCCAGGTGGTGTCGAGAATCCGGAAATAACAACTTCGCTGCTTCCACAAGGGCTCCAAAGCCGGAATGGTTTGCACGCCCGTGAGAGCAAGAATTTTCAGATTACCTGCTTCCAAAACGGCAGAAACCATTTCAGAAAAGCTTTCAAAAAAACGAACCCGTTCATCATCTTCAAACACAATTCCGGGGCGTTCAAAACGGATTGTGGTCAGGTCCAGCGCCGAAGCGGCCTTGTGGATATTCTGGTGCAGAGCCACGGCAAAGGGATGGGCCGCATCAATGATCAGCCGGATCTTCTTTTCCCGGCAAAACGACGCTATCCGCTCTGCGTCCATCTCGCCGGAGACAACGGTGCCACCCACGGCGGGATTGTTTTCAGTCCTCGTGGAATAAAAATAATCTTCGCCTATGGCATCCAGCAGGGTTGCTATGTTTCGACCTTCCGTGGTTCCGCCAAAGAGTAGGATCATGAGATGGGGTTTAATAAATTTGTTTTTCAGGCAGGAGGTCCGGCTTCCCAGCCGGACTTCCTTTAAGTCCGGTTAGGAAACCGGACGTCCTAGAAGCCGGTCTTCCTGCCTGTCCTGAAAGCGTGGGTAAAATTCCGGTCATACAATTTTGAAACGCCCTGACGGTTTCCGATGGCCTTTCCCACCACAATGAGAGTGGTCATGGTCAGGCCCTGATCTTCTACCGTTTGTGCCAGATTTTGCAGGGTGCAACGGTAAATTTTTTCATCCGTCCATGTAAGTTTATAGCATATTGCGACAGGTGTTTCCGGGGGATAATGCGCCATCAGCTCCCGCTGGATATTATCCGCCAACGCGGCGCTCAAATAGATGCACATGGTGCTTTGCGATGCAGCCAGCTTGTACAACTGCTCTCTTTCCGGAACAGGTGTGCGCCCTTCCCCTCGTGTAAGTACGATGGTCTGCACTTCTCCGGGGATGGTAAACTGGGATTTCAGGGCAGCAGCCGCAGCCTGGAAGGAAGAAATCCCCGGGGTGATGTGATATCTCCAATCCATCTGGTCCATGAGATTCATCTGCTCCTGGATAGCCCCGTAAATGCAGGGATCGCCCGTATGAAGCCGGACAATAAAAAGTCCCCGTTCATAGAATGTCTTCATGGTGGCGATCTGCGTTGGCAGGTCCATGCCGGCAGAGCTTTTCACCACACATCCAGCTTTGGCATAATTGGTAAGCTCACGGGGCACCAGACTACCGGCATAAAGAATAAGATCAGCCGTCTCCAGCATGCGTTTCCCTCTGACCGAGACCAGCTCCGGGTCGCCCGGACCAGCACCGACAAATTCCACAAAACCTTTTCGCTCTTTGTAACGATCAAAAGCCAGGGCATAAGTAAATGAAACATCCCCGATTTTGACCGGGGTCTTGGCAGTCAGCAATTCATTGCCGGCC
This sequence comes from Bacteroidota bacterium, assembly GCA_051744695.1. Lineage (GTDB taxonomy): Bacteria > Bacteroidota > Bacteroidia > Bacteroidales > Marinilabiliaceae > Marinilabilia. The sequence continues at coordinate 3,818 of JBNJDH010000203.1, forward strand.
AGATGCATGGCAGCAGCTTCGGCCACACTTTGGCTCCCGGTTATTTCCCCTACCTTTTCGGAAGGATTGGGGGTGTCATACACATCCAGTTCCCCGCCAGAAAAACTCTCAAGCGGAATATTCCGGTTTTGCGAAAAATGCTGAAATGCCGGCTCATCCTTCTTCAAATCAACCGTACCCAGCGTGGCAACAGAAAGAGGGGAAACGCCGGTACGTTTGAGTTCTTCAATCAAAGCCGAGGCAAACAGCTCAGACGACAAACCCCGCTGCCCACCAAGGCCCACATGCAAAACCGGCGGTCTGTAAAAGACAGCTTTGGGACCGAAATCATGCAGATAAGGGGTTACGGCAATGATCAGGCTGTAATCTTCAGCGTTCAAATTTCCGGCATCATAATAAATATCTACATGCGAGGGAGCTGATGATTCCAGGAACAAAGTCCCTTCATCGCGGGTTTCAAGCAAAAGGGCCGTTTTTCGTCCATTGACAAAAGTCCCCATCAGGCGGGTCAGATCCCCGGCACGCTCCATTTGCCAGTTGTAACGACCAGCCAGAAGATCGAGTGACCACAATCCGGCTGTGTCGCTTCCCGTGGTCACCACCGGTGTGGCGCCCAATATGCGGGCCAGATGAAGCGCCAGTTGGTTGCCCCCGCCAACATGCCCCGAAACCACGGCCTGAACAAACCGGCCCTCCGTGTCGATGTTCAAAACGGCAGGATCGGTGGTTTTGTGTTTCAAAAAAGGAGCAATCTCGCGGACACAAATTCCCAGGGCCCCGATAAAGATCAGGGCGTCATTTTCCTGCCAGAGTTGTTGATAATTGCCGGGAGAGCGCAGTATATCCGCTTCGATGCCGGCCTCTGTGATTTTCCGGGCCAGTTGTTCACCCCGGTTAGAATGTGTTATGATGGTTTGCATAATATTCAAAGTAAAGATTTAACAGCTACAAGAATGGAAATGGCATTGTGGTCATCCACCACGAGGCGAACGGGATCCCTAAGTTGATAGTGATTTGATCGGCACCATTTTATAAACCGTTCCCGACTTTCCCCGCTCACGGCATTGAAAGCCAAAACACCACCTTTAGCAAGTCGGGTATGCACATCATCAAGCAGCTGCTCCATGGCACCGCCATAGCCGCCCAGGAAAACCGCATCGGGCGTTTCAATATCCTCTTTATCTGCAAAAAGATAGTCGCCCGTCACCTGATCAATGCCCGGCGCCCCGAACTTCTCCGCATTGCGCCGGATGATCCCTTCCGACTCATCCCGTTTTTCAAAGGCGGTGACCTTCAAATGGGGCCATGACAGCCGTGCTTCCAAAGATATGCTTCCCGTGCAGGCGCCAATGTCCCAAAACACCGTTTTGTCATGAAGATTCATGAGAGAGAGCGTGGTCAGCCGCACCGGCATTTTGGTGATCATACGCGGTCGACCGGCCAGGTGCTCAAGTTCCTCATCGGGAATGCCTTTAAGGGGTAAGGACGGCGTTTGGGTGGCTTCCAGAAACAAACAATTGGGAAATACCACTTCCCGCTCTTTGGCTTCCTGCAAAGTCAGCGACACCACCTGCTCCAGCTCACCTCCCATGCGTTCACCCACATGCATAAGGTACCCCGAATATCCATAGCGAAGCATCCTCTCTGCAATGACAGCCGGGGTTTTATTTCTGTCGGTGAGCACCCCCATTCGGGGTTTGCCCTGAATAAGGGCTTCATCAAAAGCATGCCAGGGACGGCCGGTCAGCGAAATCACGGGATGCTCCCCGTAGTTGATGCCAAGGCTATGCCCCAGCAATTGCAAAGCATTGAAGGCCGGAAAAACAGACATCTCTGCATCCGGAAACTCCTTTTTCAGGGTATTGCCAATGCCGAAAAAAAGCGGATCGCCGGAAGCAAAAACAACCCAGTGACCTGAATTTTCACGCATGGCATCAAAAAGACCATGCAAAGGAGCCACTATATCGACCCAACGGGTGTTATCCGGCAAGACTCTGCCGACCATGTCGTGGTGCCTCTTTCCGCCTGCAAAACCATGGGCCGAGGCAATGATTTCCTTTAACCGGTCCGAAAACTCGGGAGGTTGGTCGTAAATTCCTATAAGGGTGATTTTTTGCATAAACTTTTAGCTATTGAGCTGGTGAACTGATGAGCTGGTGAGTTAGTGAGCGCATAA
>JBNJDH010000204.1:0-5971 GCA_051744695.1 Bacteroidota bacterium
CGCCGCGGGCATCCAATGCAGCATCGCGGGGCCAGATGTAATAAGCCTGGCTAACGGTGATGCCAGCTTCACGTAACTGAGGAACCATGCGTGGCAATGTGTTGATAATATGGCGCATGGTCCCGTCGTCCAGCCGCTTTTCCGGTGGGGAAACAGCCTGTGCGTTCACAAAGAAAAGAATCCACAGGGACAAAAGAAGGGTTTTTCTCATAGACCCGGTCGGTTTGGTTATCACCATCCTAAGTTAAAAAATAATCAGAAACTTATGGCACATCATCGGCCTCATTTATCATTTTTTCGATATCGGATGATCTGAAATCGCCATAAAACGAAAGGACAAACAAGCGTTTCTGGTTTGTATTCATGATATGACACTCGGTGCGTTTTCGACCGGATCGCACAACAAACACATCCCCTTTTGTCCCTTCATAATGGGCACGTTCAAAAGGTTTTCGGGCAAAGGTCTTCCTGATCTCACCCACCGAGCTTCCGGCCGTCTCTTTCCGGCACACCATCAGGCGTAATCTTTCAACCCTCCCCATCAGTTCTTTTTCATCATCTTCATCAAAGATCATCTCCAATGTACTGAAGATGTCTTTAGGAATGGAAATGATCATCACGCCGTCAGCGCCTTCAAGTTTGGAATAGAGGCGGTCGGATGCACTTTTCTGGGCAGGTGCACAAATGGCCAGAAAAGCGGCAACGAAAATCAGTACAAGTTTTTTATGCATAGCGGGAGTTTTTTTGGTAAGAAGAAGTAAAATGCCTGCAAATTAGCGTCTGAAAAACGCATATAATTTTAGATATGAAACGCTTATCACTGATATCAGCATGTGTAAGTGCAGGGTGTTTCGAAAAAACGGGAAATACCTTTGCACTTTGAAAAACCAGCTTCACCCGTAAATTGCAACTAACTGACTTTTTCAGCAAGGCCAATTTAATAGTAGTCAATCGCTGTCAAAGCCGGAAATCCACACAAAATGGCAAAAACCCCAAACAGCCCCCGGCGGGGCGATTGGAAAGAATTCAAAAACAAATGAACTCTTTTCCCCGTTTTACTCCTCACTCCTGACTAAGGGCTTCAGTCTCTCATCAAACTTCACTTCCTTGTTCCCGGGAATTTCCAAAGTTACATCCACCTGTTGCTGCCGGAACAACCCCACGTTCTGAATGCTGAAGTAGCGATCGAGCAGCAGCAGCGAATCGTCCTGTAAATAAAAATACTCGATCTTATTCGCATGCTCAACAGCGGATTCTGAATTTTTGCCCCTTGCCGATTTTTCCACTTTAACCCGGAAATTTTCCCCGCCGGGCTGGACCTCTATATGAGGACTTCCGATGAGCACAAGATCATCGTCCTGCTTCCTGACAGAGATCCCGTCTTTACTAAAAACATGCACCCCATCCCCGAGTTTAAGCGACGATTGGGACGGCTGAACATAGATCGTGTCAGATGCCGGTACTTCCAGCATTTTGCTCTCCTGAACCTCCATGGAACGTGTAAACCCCGTGGCCACACTCATACCCGTGTACATCAGCATGCCTGTACCCATTAACCACAATATCAGGGAAGTGACCAGAAAAGCTGTTCCGCCCCGGCGGAATTGAAAAATCAGGTGCATCCCAAGGTAGAACAGAACCAGAAGAGGCATCCCAAGGGTAAGGGCCAGACCGGTGTATCCAAGCACCTCCTGCCAGGGCATCAGGAAAAAATGTCCAATCTCGGGAATCCAGGTGCTCTCGCTAAACAACAAGCCAAAAACCACTTCACTCACCGATAAAGTCATGATTAAAGTGACCAGCAAGCCAAAGGAAAACAGCACCAGGATAAGACCGGCAATCACGGCAATCACACGGACAACCCCGTTGGTAGAAGTGTTCACCACAGCCTTGTGGGCCTGCCGTTTTCTCCAGGAATCACTGCCGGGGGCACCCCCCATCATCCTGATTCTTTGCTGCACAGTAATGGCCTTCGGGATGGCAATCCATAAAATAATATAGATGAGAAGCGAAGAGCCATAAAACAGGGCCGCGATGACAAACAACAGTCGAAAGAGGGCAGGACCGGTATTGAAATAATGGCCCAGTCCGCTACAAACTCCCCCTAAAACCCGGTCGTCGGGATCGCGGAACAATTGTTTGCCCGGACCAACCGGAGCCCCGGCCGGTTTTTCTTCTTCTCGCTGTCCGATTTCTTCTTCTTCCTCGCCGGGTACTTCATAATCTTCGGGAGCCCCCAGGGTACTGATCACATCCTCCACATCGGTGAGGGTAACGGGAGATGAAGCATCACTGTGAACCCCGCGAAACAGTTCAGCCATGCGAAGATTGATGTCTTCCAGTGTTTCCTGTGCCTCATCGCCTTTACCCAAACGGGTTTCAACAGATTTCAGATATTCATCCAAACGCTCAAAAGCATCTTCCTCGATACTGAAAACATGGCCTGCAAGATTGATATGTAATGTTTTTTTCATGGTTTCAAGTTTTTTATATCATCAATTGATGCATAAAATGGGGGCCTACGAACCATCCAAAAATCTTTATCAAAAAAAGGAGAGCTAAAACCACCACGATCAGCACCAGAAATCCTTTAAAAGCCGTCCTGAAAGCAAGTCCCAATATCAGGAGAATAATCACCAACGGAAAAACAGGGAAGAACCCGATGCTTGGGAAAAACACATTCCCGTGCATTTGTGGGGGCCATCCGTTAAAATGAACGCCGGTGAGGTTGACCAGGAATATCACACCAATCACAATGGCGGTGACGATCAGGGCCGTTCGGTCGCGTTTCTGAAAACGTTGCCAGTACTCCCCGCCTTTTTTATAGGCCCTCGACTGTCGAAACCGGTTTTTGACATCATAATATTCGTTCCTGATGTTCTTCTCAATATTGCTGATGTTCACATCATGCCCCCGCATCTCGAGGCGTTGGGCAGAAGTGACTGCCGGCGGAATGGCGATCCAAAGAATAATATATATGGGAATGATGGCTCCAAAACTCAGAAAAGGAAGCAGGGCAAACAATACACGCACCACAACCCGGTCGATGTTGAAATAAGCGGCAATTCCGGAGCAAACACCACCCAGCACACGGTCGTCCAAATCACGATAAAGGCGACGACGCGGCGGAATATTTGAGGTTTCCCCTGTTTTCGTCCGCCCCGAATCTTCCGTCGTTTCTCCTGAAAAATCTTCGGGCTGGCCCATAATGGAAGAAATTTCATCGACCATCTCAGGGGTGATCACCCCTGTTGAGGGATCGACTTTTTCTTCAAACAGTTCGCGAATTCGTCCTTCGATATCCGCGAACATTTCCCGGCCACCTTCCTTTCCGCTCGACCAGTTTTCCAGTTCACGCAGATATTGATCAAGCCGTTGGTAAGCGTCTTCATCTATATAAAAAGAACGGCCGGCTATACTAATGGTCACTACTTTCTTCATTTTGACGATTTTTATTGTGAATAAAACGAACAGATTCTACCAGTTCCTGCCATGACTGGTCCAGTTCCTGCAAAAATTCACGCCCCCTTTCGGTTAGTTCATAATACTTTCTCGGGGGTCCCTGGGTCGACTCCTCCCACCTGTAGGTGAGCAAACCGGCATTTTTGAGCCTGGTGAGCAAAGGATACAAAGTCCCTTCCACCACAATGATACGCGCCTCCTTCATGTCGTTGATAATGTCGGACGCGTAAGCATCGCCCCGCGAAAGGATGGAAAGAATACAATATTCCAGCACACCTTTCCGCATCTGGGCTTTGGCATTTTCTATTTTCATACTCCTGTACTTAAATTTTTAAAAACATCTATCGTTCTCTATGTTTCAGATAAAAAACTGACTGAGAACCCAACACGATTACATCGGCAATCCAATCACTGCCCCGGAAACCCATCCGGATGTCTTCTTATTGCTATCCACAACTTCCGGTGGATTTTCCGGACCGTCTTCTATAAACTTCCTGACGGAAGTAGAAGCTTCTTCACGCTGTTGTTCAGAGCCCACAATGCCAAAATAAAGAAAGCCCCCGACGATCACAGTCAAAAGAACTCTGTCTTTTCGCAGCTTCCGGATTCTACCATTTATTCGTTTCATGACTAATGGTTTAAATTTTTCTACATTTAGAACAATCGTGTATACCCCTCATTCCCTGGTAAAACTTCATTTCTCTCTTTTTAAAGAGTGGTCTTTTCGCCAAAAAAACGGTGAAGTGACTTATTCAATGATTTGCAAAATCAATAATACCATTTCTTGCATTGAATTGTGTATTGCAAATATATGTAATTTTTTAGGTACTATGCAATACATAGTATTAAATTTTTTTGATTTATTTATTCTTTCCTCTGATTTGCAAGCACTTGGAAAATGAAAAAATGAAGGCATCAGGAATGCCCAAAGCGGATGGAGATGACTGAACGCAGAATTGCAAAAGAGCCGGGGCAAAGCAGTTAACTCTCCGACTCACCTGAAATGATTTGCCAGAGACTAAAACCCCTTTATCCCTGACAAATCTCTATTGCCTGGCTCGGGGAAAATGAGAAGGGACCTCTATTGGTCTTTAGCAGACATCAATGAAGCTTTGTAGGGTCGCTGTAAAACGCTTATCACTGATATGAGCATGTGGAAGGGCAAGGAGTGTGTAAAAAACAGCAATAAGCCTGCCCCCTTTCGGCCCGCTGAAACAGGTCGAAAGGGGGTGTTTGGTTTCTTTAAAACACCCGGCTGAAGCAGGTGCTAATCTCATGGCTGGTGAATGTTTTGTTGACACGCATGGGGGAAATGGTACTTCTTCAACAGCCTCTAAGGCAAACTATTTTTCAACTCATCATACCTGTCAGGATATGTGTTGCCGTCATCGCCTCCCAGGGTCTGATGATGCTCATAAATCTTTTCGATCCGGTCATCCGGATTAGGGTGGGTTTTGAAATATACCATCCAATCGGCCCCTTCTTCGGGATCGATCTTCTCGAAAAAATAAGCAACCCCACGGGCATCCCAGCTGGTTTCATACAAATACCTGACCGCATATTCATCTGCCTCATATTCATCGTCCCGGCTAAAAGCCAGTTGGGTAAGACTACCCCCCAGCTGTGCAAGAATATCTTCTGTCAACGTAGGGTCTTCACCCACGACCATGGATATCAATTTTTGCACCCCATACATTTTGGTCATCCGGTTGGTGGAGTGACGACGGTCTGCATGAGCAAATTCATGGGCCATTACTCCTGCCAGCGAAGCCTCATCTTCCAGAAATTTGATGAGGCCGGTATAATAGAAGGTATTTCCTCCTGGCAAAGCAAAAGCATTTAGCACATCATCGTCAATGATATAAACCTCCCAGTCAAATCTGTCAGCGTATTTAATTTCTCCCGAAGCCAGTAATCCATCACGAATATGCTCTATTTTTTCATAAGCCCCGGGATACTCATCCCTGTCCAACACCGTATATTCCTGCGGATTGTTCAGTATTTCCTGAGTAACCTGCTGTCCCAGCTCTATGTCCTTGTCCACACTAAAGACATTGATTTTTCCCTCTTCACATGAGGTGGCTGATAATACCATCATAGCAGCTGCAAATAATAACTTTATTTTGGTCATATGTCTTATTTTTTACAAAAGTACGCATTATCATCCGTATAAATATTTTTTTTGGTTGAATGGAACCTGCCTGACGTTTTCTCGAAAAGAATCAATTTTCTCAAAAGAAACTTTCTAAGAAAACAAGGTCTGCCTTCTAATAAGCCGGCAGGCAGGCCTGCCTGACGTTTTCTGAATTTGTAACCATCTGTTATAATGATTTGGCATCAAAAAACCAGTATGTTGCTTTCTCAAAAGCCGGCAGGCAGGCCTGCCTGCCGTTTTTCTTATTTCAATCCTCTTCTCTACGAAATCAATAGAAAAGGGCATTGCCAGGCTATTGATTTTGTCCTGTTGGGGTTTAATTTTATTCAACACCGGGTCTTCTGAGAATATTCG
>JBNJDH010000205.1:0-5955 GCA_051744695.1 Bacteroidota bacterium
ATCCCCGGGGGTCTGGGCAATATGGTTCACATAATTGCTGATGGTTTTTTGGGCAACCCCCACGATCAGCTCCAGAATTAAAATGGCGTACCAGCCTGACGTTTCAGTTTCAGGGCATCCACATACCAAAGGAATTCATCCAGAAACCGGCCAACTGATTTCTCGATTCGATCATTTTTGGGAACCAGATTTTCGTCAAACAAATCCTGCACACCCGGAAAAGGTTGCATCGAGGAAATAGAGGAAGTACCAAGCTCGGCCAGAATAACCCTGAGATGAACCGCCGCCCTGACTCCTCCAAACGAACCTGCAGAATAACACGCAATAGCCGATGGCTTAAAGAGATATTCACTTTGAAAGTGGTCCAGCAGGTTTTTTAAAGCGGGGGGAATGCTGTGATTGTACTCCCCTGTTACAACCAGAAACCCGTCCGACTCCCTGAAATGGTTGGCGATGGCTTCCATGGGTTCAGGAGCTGTTCCCTCATCAAATTCCTTATACATCTTATCAAGAAAGGGAAGTTGGTATTCCAAAGGATCAATGAAGCGGACATCCACATCCCGTTCTTTAAGTTTTTTCTCAAGATACTTCGCGGCTTTTATGCCCTGCCGAGCACGACGGACGGAGCCGTATAACAAACTAATAACTGGTTTCATACATTTTTTATTTTTAAAGGGCCTCTATAACAAACAAAAACCGGTGAACCAAAAGCCCTATGATATTAGCTTCTCCTTCGTTGTTTAACTATGGAGAAGGAGCACCCGGATTTATGCGGAACATCATAGTTTTCAATTATTTCACAAAACGAACCAGTGAAAACCACCCATGGTCATCGGAAAAAATTTCTTCGATCCGAAGCCCTGTAATGGTGGCAAATTCAAGAATATGCCGATGCGTAAATTTATGTGAGTTTTCAGTATGAATGGTTTCTCCTTTTTTGATCGAAACATCAGAGGGGAAACGGGAAGATGTGATCGTCATATTTTCCCTGGCAATGAGATGCATTTCCACACGTGCTTCAGCATCATTGTAAAAAGCATAATGCCCAAATAAGTCCGGGTCAAAATTGGTGCCCGCATATTGGTTGACCACATTGAGTATGTTTTTGTTGAAAGCAGCAGTTACCCCCTGGTTATCGTTATAGGCTGCTTCCAAAATTTCGCGGTCTTTGACCATATCCAGTCCGAGCAGAAAATGATCCCCGGGATCCATCAAATCTGCCACGTTGATAAGAAATTGCTGGGCCACTTTTCGCTCCAGGTTGCCAAGGGTGCTCCCGAAGAAACAAACAAGCCGGTCTGCCCGGGCCGGAAAGAACTTCAAATGTTTCAGAAAATCGGCCATGATCCCGTGTATTTGGATGCCCGGGTATTTCTGCGCAAGCATTTCTGACGATTTTCGGATGGCCAGCGAACTTACATCCAACGGGAAGTAATTAACCCCTTGCAAATGGCCTGGCGAAACCGCATCCAGAAGAAGCGATATTTTCGAACAATCGCCGCTCCCGATCTCCACGACTTCCATTTCTTCAGATCCAGCAATGATGTCGGGGGCCGCCTTTTTAAGAATGCCCTTCTCAGTCCGTGCCGGATAATACTCCGGCAAAGATGTGATCTCTTCAAAAAGGGCAGAGCCCCGGTCATCGTAAAAAAAACGGCTGGAGATTTGCTTTTGGGAAGCCGAAAGGCCCTTGAAAATATCTTTAACAACCTCTTCAGGGTTTTCTTTTTCAAGATAATTGCTTATACTGACAGAAGTCTCCTGTAACAGTTGAGGTTCGTTATGTGGCATAACATCAAGTTTTGTGTTCCGGGTTTTGTGTTCCGGGTTTTGTGTTCCGGGTTTCGAGTTCCGGGTTCCGGGTTCCGGGTTCCAGGTTTTGAGTGCTTAGTTCCGGATTGGGGGTCTTGTTGAAACAGAAAATCAATCCAATGCTGTCATTCGTTCAGGAATCCCGGTTTCAAAAGGATTGGCCGGGTCATTGCTCCACTCGAACCATCCTCCGTCGTAAACAGAGACTTTGGGCCATCCCATCAGCCACGCATTGAACCAGGCCTCACTGCCCCGCCAGCCCGTTCCGCAATAAAAAGCCAGATGTTTATCGGGGGTAATGTTGTTGGCCTTCCATATTTGAGCAATTTCGTGAAACTCCCGCGTGGTGTGGTCAAAATTGCGGTAGTTCTCCATATGATAGGCGTCGGAACCACAGTCGGCAAAGATGGCCCCGGGAATGCGCCCTTTCTTTTCTATGTAGTTGTAACCGCTCACCTCGCCGATGAATTCGGGCCAGCTGCGCACTGAGACCAGCTCAGCGTTGTCGGATGCAAGCATTTCCTTTGCCTCGGGCGTATCCACGGCCAGTTGAGGCTGCTGCGGAATTTTGACACCGAATTCTGCCACAGGATTTTTAGGCTCATCGGCGGTAGAAATTTCAAATCCGGCATCTTCCCACGATTGAAAGCCGCCATTGAGCACCCGCACATCTTTTACGCCGGCATAAAGCATAATAAAAGCACAACGAATGGCCCCGAGATCTCCGGCAGCACTGCCCGGGAAGGGATCGTCGTTGCGTGGTGACATAAATTTTCCATACATCACCACCGTGGTATCGGCGGTAATACCATGTTCCTCCAGAGCTTTTTTCAATTCTTCCGGAGTTCGCCTGTTCCAGGTTTCAGTGGATTCAATATCGTTGGTATCCAGATCGATGGCCCCGGGAATATGCCCACCCAGGTAAGCATCGCGATTGCGGTAATGCGCATGGACGATCACATATTTATCGTTGCTGTAATGCAATGGCTTCTCCCCGTCAATGAGTTGCTTCACCCAGGAAGCAGAAACCAGGTTTTTATAACGTGCCAGTTTTTCCATAGGAAGCTCGGGATCTTTGGTCCACTCTTCCACAAAACGGGTGTAAACGGCCACGTCAGGATAACCGGCTTTCAAAAACATCCGCGCAACTTTTTCAGCATCTTCAAAACCATAGCCATACACCACGATGCGGTGTTGGGGCTCTATTTCCTTATGTTTCACCATCTCAATCCAGTCCATGTAACCGGCCCATTTAACCGGCAGACTTTTGGCGCCTGCTATATGGCCTTCGCGGGCTTCTCCGCCAAATTGCCAGCCATTGTAGGCATCAACTGGTCTGACATCGATTATTCTCAGATGGGATTCATTAAGCTGATCCTTCAAAAGGGGCGTGGAAATTTCCTGTAGTGGTTGACTCATTTCTTTGGGCTTTTTTTAATAATAGTCCGTTAAACTTTTGCAAGCATTTGTTATTCAATTGTTTAAGACTGAATGGTTATCTGTGTTAAAATGCGGATTATCAATGACATATGAGTCGTCTTAAATCTAAAATCTAACGATCTATTGTGTTTAACAATCATTAAAATAACAAAGATTCAGAGTTTTCGTTGAATGAAACACGGACATAAAAAACAAGATATTGACATCCTTTTTTTCCTTTTCTTAACTTAAACCATTAAAAACTATCAATATGCAAGACACACAATACACCCCCATCGACCCTGATTTTTATCAAATTATGGATAAGGAAATCAGAGAACGTGATGAAGGAAAAGTTTTCTTTTTTCAATCTGACAATAATATCGGGCAGGCTAAAGGAAAATTCAAGGGCCTCCATAAAGATAAAAACGGAGAATTCCTGATTTTAATTAAAAACGATCCTGTAAGGCTTGACCGCATTATTACATTAAACGGGAAACCGGGACCGGCATATGACGAATACGATGCTTATGCAAACGCCTGCCTGTCTTGCCAGGCAGGCTATGAGGATTGATCAATTCTTCTTTCTATGAATCAGTCAGGGCTTCACGCCAGTGAGACCCTGACTCGTAAAAAATATACCTCATCATTGCTTCCTTGTCCCGATAAGATGAACAATGCTTTCGGGGCGCAGGCTCTGTGCCTTGTGAATGCCTGCCAGTTTTCCGCGGCTTGAGATGATGTCATCATAAATCTCTTTCAGCTGCCCTGAAGATTCGGGATAATAAACAATTTTGACTCTTGACATAAATTCAATAGATCGTTAGATTTTTAGATTTAAGATCACTATTTTCCGGAGAATTAGTTCAAACAGTGGGAGATTGCTTCACTTCGTTCGCTATAACCTTGATTATCAGGAGGCAGAGTAAATCATATAATACTGAAAATCTGCATTTTGACAAGAAAAGCCATTGAAATATAAACAATTGAATCAAAGGTTCTTGCAAAAGTTTAACGGACTATTGTAAATTGAAACGTGCGTTAAAATGTGAGTACTTTTGCTCCGCTTTTCAAATAATCGGTCAATGGTTTGCCCATGCCTTTGACATCAAACCCGAATTCACGCAACTCATCCGCCACATCATAAGAATCGGCACAATTCACACAAGCCTCGAGCACGACGCCATCTTCCTGCATTTGCCTGACTTTTTTTCGCAGCTTTTTATTTTCGGCCATCAGCTTGGCCGAAGGTCCCCATACAATCAGGATTACTTCATCAAACCATTCCTGGGTTTTGGCCCCGTGGGTATACATCAGGCATACACGTTCGGCAACATAAGGATCATCGCTGGTCCACACCACCACAAGCGTGTCAGAATTTTCATCGCCGCCGGGTTCAGGAGGTACCGTCCCGGTTCCTTCTGCGGTGAAGGGGTTGAAAACCGCCATCAGCAAAAGAAATACAAAGAGTTTGCTTTTTTTCATCTCAGTTGTCCCTTTCTTCAAGTTTTTTAATCAACTCATTAACAATAGATCGTTAGATTTTTATATATAAGATTTAAGATAGATATTAAAATTCTGAAATTCTGAATTTTGACAAAAAGAAACATTGAAATATAAACAATCGAATCAAAGGTCTTGTAAAAATTTAACGGACTATTGATTAATAAACACGCTTGATATTGCCTATGTTCAAACCGGCATTTTTCCCGGAATCAGAAAAAGATATTTTTCCCCAATTTTGAAACCTTTTTGCTTCATTTCCCGAAAAACAACGTGAAAGACAGGCATCTAAACCTGATCTTTTAAAGTCAATTTTTCAACAACTAAAGAAATCGGAAAATGAAGGTTTTTCTCTATATAGTTTTACTTCTAATGATGATAACTGTGCCGGCTATGGCACAAAACGACTCAACTGAGATCAATCAATATGACGATCAGGACCGCCGGATCGGCAAATGGGAATTCTATCACGAAAACGGGAATCTGAAAGAAACCGGAGAATATAAAAACGGACAAAAAACCGGTCTCTGGAAATCCTACTACGAAAACGGGACCATCAAGCACGAGATCACTTATCAGGATGGCATCGCCAAAGGCCCGGCACGTTTCTACTATCGCGACGGCACCATCTGGGAAGAAGGCTACTGGAATGAATATCACTGGAAAGGTGAATACAAACTTTACCATGGCAATGGCCAAAAAGCCTATGAGTGGCACTATAATGAATCAGGAAAACGCTCGGGCGAACAAAAATACTTCCACCCCAATGGCGAACTCAAATATTCAGGGAAATGGGAAAATGGAGAAGTCACTGGTGAAATAAAAGTTTTCGACGAAGAAGGCAACCTGGCCGAAAAACGACAATATGACAACGGCGAGTTCCATCAGACCATTGCCATCTCCGATCAGCCGGCCAATGCCGAAGAAAACGATCAGCCCAAACGCTCACCTTTTCACGGGACAGGCCATTATACCCTGAAATCACTGGACGGAAAAACCATTAAAGAAGGGTATTTCCGTGACGGCAGACTTCAGGATGGAAAACATTTCATCTACAATGAAAAGGACTCCCTCATTGAAACCCGGATTGTGGAAAATGGGAAATACTCCGATTGAACCGAGATGCAAAATTCGGATTTAGGCATCCCCTCAACGAATGTGGCCCAAACCTGATTACTTCCTGAAAATCAATATGCAGCACTAGTGCATTCTGCTTTCGCT
>JBNJDH010000206.1:0-5941 GCA_051744695.1 Bacteroidota bacterium
TAACAGTAATGTCGGCTGCCGTTAACGTTGCCGGATCAACATAAAAGGCTTTTGAGAAAGCAACATACTGGTTTTTTGATGCCAAATCATTATAACAGATGGTTACAAATTCAGCAAACGGCAGGCAGGTTCCATCCGACCTTAAAAAATGAATTTTATACGGATGAAAACAATTCTTTCAATTCCTGCACACTCATTTGGGTCAGGGGGTTGGTGGTGTTGACAAAAGCTTCGGCCAGTCGGCTTTTCTTTTCCTGAAGACCTGCAATTTTCTCTTCAATGGTGTCGGTGGATATGAACCGGTATACAAATACGTTGCGAGTCTGGCCTATCCTGTGTGTGCGGTCAATGGCCTGGGCTTCAGACGCAGGGTTCCACCATGGATTCAGCATAAAAACATAATCGGCTTTGGTGAGGTTGAGTCCGATGCCACCAGCCTTCAGGGATATCAAAAATACTTTGACATTTTCGTTGTTATTGAACTCTTCGATGACTTTTTCTCTTTCGCGTGTCTCCCCCACGAGTTTTGCATAGGGAATGTTTCGTTTGTTGAGTTCTTGTTCGGTCAGTTTCAGGTCTTTTACAAAGGAGCTGAATATCAGCACATGGTGGTTTTCTGAAATGATGCTTTCCAGCGATTCCATCATTTGCTCGAATTTTCCGGACGATCCATTGTAATCGGGATCCAGCATGGCCGGGTGATTGGCGATCTGCCTGAGGCGTGTGAGGGCCTGAAGGGCAATGATGGCTTGCTCCCCGTTGTTGCTGTTTTCAAGATTTTCAAAAATATGGTTTCGAATACCAGAACGTTCTTTTTCGTAATATTCCTGTTGCTCAGGAGACATATCGCAATATACGACCTGTTCCATGATGGGGGGCAGGTCACTGGCCACCATATCTTTGGTGCGTCGCAGCAGAAAAGGGTTGATGATTTTTTGCAAGTGCTCCGACTTTTCCTGGTCTTCATTGCGCGAAATGGGGGTGGCGTAATACCGTTTGAAAAAGTTAAGGGATTTGAGCAGCCCTTGGTTTACAACGTTCATTTGGGCCCACAAATCGGTCAGTGAATTTTCAATCGGAGTGCCCGTGAGGGCCAGATGATGCCTGGCGTTGATTTGAGTGACAGCTTCGTATCCTTTGGAAGAAGGGTTTTTGATGTGCTGGCTTTCATCCAGAACGAGGTATTCCCACTGGATGTGTTTCAGGTATTCCACATCGTTGCGCAGAATGCCGTAAGTGGTGATCACGACGTGGTAATGGCGCAGGATTTTCCACAATTCTTTGGATCGTGGCCTGTCATTCCCGGTATAGATATATACTTTCAGGGTGGGTGCAAACTTTTTGAGTTCGTTGAACCAGTTGTGAACCAGGGATGTGGGCATCACGATGAGCGAAGGAGGTAGCCCTGACTGGTTGAACCCCTCGAGGTTGGAGCCGAAAAGAGAAAGTTGTTCAACGCTTTTTGGGGATTTTTGGTTGTCCCCATTGTCGCGATAAATCTTCAAGAACAAAGCTATGGTTTGCAGGGTCTTTCCCAGCCCCATGTCGTCGGCCAGAATGCCCCCGAAATGGTTTTGACGCAGAAAGATCATCCACTGGTAACCTTTCACCTGATACGGTCTGAGGGTTGCATTTAGTTCGCCGGGTAGCCGGGTCGATTCAAACTCTTTGAGCCGGGGCATTTCTATGGCGGGAATTCCGTCTTCATCTTCGTTTTCCCGGATTTCATCAAGCAGATGATAATAATTTTTGGGTAAGAAAATGTGGTCATCTTCTGTTTTCCCGAAATTGAAAAGATCGTAATAACGGCTAAACCAAAGGCTCGGGATAATGAAAATGCTGCCATCAGGAAGAACAAATCGCCGGTCGCCGTTCAGAATGTTCCGTCTGAAACGGGGAAATGGAATTTTATGAGGCGGAATTTCAACGATGCAATGGATGTCAAACCAGTCGGGTTCGGTGCTTTTTGCATCGAATTGGACATCCACCGGGTTGATGTTGAACGTTTGGTCATCGAAGTCAACGTTAATGGTTATGCCATGTTCATCCAGTTCGGATTTATGTTCACGAATCCATTCAATCAGGTTTTCGGGGCCTGTTACGGTTGCTTCCGCATTTTCAGGGGCATCGCCGGGATGCCCGAATGAGATCTCATCCAGTTTCGTCAGGCCGCCTTCTTCAAGCAGTTCAAACGCATTGTTTTCAACCTCGAAGTCACGTGGATAACGATGAAAAATGTGCCGTCCTTCCTTTTTGACATAATCGACAAAGACTTCACTTTTTCTGTTTGGCTCAATAACCCGCTTTCCGTAATGAAACTGAAGCCGGATGACCGGTCTCAGAGACAGGTTCTTTTTGATGTGAAGAGAAATCCCCGGCTTTTCATTAATGTTTATCACATCGAATCCGGAGCCTTCCACATGGAATTTTTCCACCACTTTGCTGATGAATTTATCCATGTAAGTGTCGATCATCCTTTCATCCTTCAGGTGGATGCTGGATTTTTCCCGAAAAGGTTTCAGCTTGCCGCTGTCAAATTTCTCAAAATAATAAAGTGTCTGTCCGGCTTTAAGAACGGCCGGGTCTGCACATATCACCTGTGGTTGCTGGTTTCGGAAAGTAAAGATTTGGTCGTCCTGCCGGAATTTCAGCGAGTAATGCATTTCTCCGTTTTCTAAATCTACCCGGAATATGGGTTCGCAGGGGGTGGCCGGAATATCGAGTTTGTCAGTCTGATAGAGATTGCTGTACCCGCTTTGTTTGAAATAGGCCGAAACCGGAGATGAAGCAAGCATTCTTACCAGCCGGTACATTTTATTTTCAATGTCGGGACGGATGCGTTCATTCAATATTTTTTCCGGGATGTTCTGCTTGAATTCGCGCAGGGTCTTTTCCCGGCTGAATTTTTTGTGAAGTTCTTTCTCCGAGATGGTATGAAGAAGTTTGACCACTTGTTGTTCCTCTTCAGAATAATCTTCTGGATTTTGCGTCAGATGTTCAGGAGTGACATGTTCAAGAAGTTCTATGGGGCGGTTATCGTGAAACGCCGCATGGTACGGAATGGCTGTCAGACCAATATTCAGGCGATATGTAAATACGACAATGAATCCCTCCATAGATGATTATGTGGTTTATCTGTTTTCCAAACCTACAAAAATAGGAAAAGAAGAGATGCCGAAAAGGAAGTGGAGCGCAATTTTTGACAAGTTTTTTTCACTATTGTCCGGAGAATTTATTCAAACAATGGTAGATTGCCCCATCCTTAAATTCCACTGCATCCCCGTCATTGCGAGTTGCTACCCCAAAAAAATTGGGGCATAATGCATTTATGACAGAATCAACGGGGCCCTGAAAGGGCCTGCCTGGCGGCTTATGAGATAGAACCATTTTGCTTTATAGGTTACAACCAATAAAATAAATGGCTATTTTTACATAAAACGGCAGACAGGGCCAATTTGAATAACCCCGGGTGCAAACTCGGGGGAATGGGCAAAAATGAAATCAGGGCCCCGAATGGGGCCTGCCTGGCGTGTAATGAAATAGAACCATAATGCTTTATGGATTACAACCAATAAAATTAATGGTTGCTTATACATAAAATGGCAGACAGGGCCAACTTTTAATTATTTGATTTTTTGCTTGTTACAAAAATCTGTCATTGGTAACGAAGTGAAGCAATCTACCACTGTTTGAATAAATTTCCCGGACAATAGTGATTGGAAATTTAAAGATATCCGATTCTTTATTTTAATGACAGTCGATCCTGGCCTCCAGTTGCTGCTAATGGCAAAATCTGTTGTGGAATACATTAAATCGGTAGAAAGCTTTTTGAGTCTGCAAAAACTTGCTTATAATTTTAGAGTTGAATTTTTTAGGGTTTTCTGCAAAAGTCAGTTTGTTGCAATTTACTGAGGAAGCCGACTATAAGCCGGCTGGTAGTTGAGGTTATGTCTTTATTTTTGAACATTCAGCTAATCTCATTAGGGAGAAATCATACCGCGGATTGATGTTTTAAAATCGGTATAATGCCTATAGTATTTGTTTTGCATCCAAAGGAGCATAGGTTCTTTCCCCAATTTGGAATGCTGGCGCACCACAAAAGGTCGAACGTTGTCGTTTTCTGAATTATGTGTTATTTGCTTTTTTTCCCATTCTTCTTTTTGTTTACTGGCCCGGAATATTTCAAACCGGTCGTTTAAGGGCTGGGAGAAATAGACCGTCCCCGGGTTGGCATGATCAAGTACAATCCCCCCCGAATAATGTGGTTCAGGGTTTCTTTCTCCTTTTGTGCGCTCTTCTCTCGGGAAGTCTTTTCCGCCTTCGGCGACGAATGAATGTTCCCATTTCTCACCATTCCATTTGGCGTAATAATACAGGTGGCGTGTTTCTTCTTTCAGGCGGGTGTAAACGATGACGGGGTTGTTTTTTTTGTCAGTGGCGATGTCCCAGATCCAGGCTCTTGCTTTGGTTTGGCGGGCATCATAAGCCGGAGATATCTGCGTCATGTCAAGGGGCAGCTCCGAAATTTTGCCAAGCGGACGCCCGTCTGGCTGATAAAATTGGCCTTTTTCGAAATAAAAAACATAAATGGAATTCAAAGGTTCATTTCTTGGGTGGCCGTCCGTCACAGCAAACCAGATGCGTTTTTCCCTATCACTAACAACCTTGGTATAGGGTCGATTGTCGTTTTCTGCACCGGGTTTACTTACAATGCTTTGGGGCTTACTCCATGACTCTCCCAGGTCATCGGAATAAATATAGGAGGGTTTCCAGTCATAGCCGCCCCGGGAAAACACATAAATCCGGTTGTTTTCTTCCTCGAGCATTACCGGGTTTGTATAGCACAATCCGCTACCCAGATCCAGTTCTTTTACTTTATGCCACTTGTTTATGTTCTCCGGCTTTTGTGTTTTGGTGTAATAAAAACCTCCGTTATGCCCTGTATAAAAAAGCATCAGATGTCCGTCGGGTAATACCAGTAAAGAAGGATTGACATGGTCATCGGCCTGGAAATCCGGGTCCACAACAATTTCTTGGGTTTTTCCTGTTTGGTGATCATATTGAGCGACTTTTACGTCCCCTTTGGATGAGACCATGCCTATGTAGGTTCTTTCATGTTGATCGTGATAAAATACAGCCCTGGGATCTGAGAACCAACACCAGGCACCGTCTTCGGCGAATGTTTGTATTTCATTTTTAGTTTCCTGAGCAAAGGAGGCCAATGCAGAGAAAATCCATATCAAGAGAAGGAGATGTCCAAGCTTAGTTGATTTCATGTCGATTTATTTGGTTCGGTCCATAAATTATATTTCTCTTTTGTGTCACTTCCAATATGAAGTGATATCTTTTTGTTTATGCGAATTCATATGTTTATTAGTTCACAAGGTAAAAAAATATATTAACGTGATAACTTTTTGTATCGGTTCAGTGCTTCAAGGAAATAGTAATCGGCGTAAATCAGGGGCACATCCACTTCTGTATGGTGGGGTATACTTCCAACGCTGTGTTTTAGGAGGAAGTGGTTGTTCTCGCCTGTTTGAGCCCTGTATTTCGCAGAAGCCAGGGATTTGAGCTGTTTTTCAGCAAAATGGAAATATTTCTTGCCATTGCTTACATAGCGAGATAATTCCAGAAAGGCAGATGCTGTTATGGCTGCTGCAGAAGCATCTCTGGGAATTTGGGCAAATTGAGATGGCGAATAGTCCCAATCGGGCGTATAGCCCTCCTGATTCACGTTAAAATCCCAGTAAGGGATACCATCTTCGGGGAGATTGGGGTGTTCGATAAAAAAATCAGCCATATTTTTCGCCACCTTCAGGAAATCGGTCCTTTGGGTTTCACGGTAGGCCATCACAAACCCATAAATTCCCCAGGCTTGTCCCCTGGCCCAGGTAGAATTGTCTGAATACCCCTGGCATGTTTGCTTATTCAGGACGTTTCC
>JBNJDH010000207.1:0-5897 GCA_051744695.1 Bacteroidota bacterium
CTCGACATCACGGCCAGTCATGAAAAGCGAAAGACTTTTGCCGATCTGGTCAGGCGCATTGCTAAAAACATCAACATCCCTTTCACAGTAGGCGGCGGCATTAGTGAGCTAAGCGATGCCGAAGTGTTATTAAATGCCGGGGCTGATAAAATATCCATCAATTCAGCGGCCGTCAGAAACCCCCAACTGATCAACGACATGGCCCGGCATTTTGGGAGTCAGTTTGTTGTGGTGGCCATCGACGCCAAACAACTGGAAGGCGATCAATGGACGGTCACCGTAAACGGAGGGCGCATCCCCACCGAAAAACGGCTATTCAGCTGGGCTAAGGAAGCAGAAGAGCGCGGTGCCGGAGAAATATTGTTTACAAGCATGGATCATGACGGGGTGAAAGAAGGATTTGCCAACGAAGCACTGGCACGGCTGTCAGATGAGAGAAGCATTCCCATCATTGCATCCGGCGGGGCGGGAGCCAAAGAACATTTCAAAGATGTTTTCACCACCGGAAAAGCCGATGCAGGCCTGGCAGCCAGCATCTTTCATTTCAACGAGATCCCCCTGCCCGAACTGAAAAGCTACCTGAAAAAAGAAAACGTCCCCATCAGATAAACCTCACCCGGGACTACCTCTTTTATTAATTTTGCCAACGAAAATCTTGAGTCTGCTCACAAAAGAGCTATTTTTGCCCTTTAAAAACATTTACAAGACACCAATAGATCGTTAGATTTTTAGATATAAGATTCCTGCCTACCGGCAGGCAGGTAAGATGAATCATATAATACTAAAAATCTGCATTTTGACAAAAAGAACCATTAAAACATAAACAATTGAATCAAAGGTTCTTGTAAAAGTTTAACGGACTATTGAGACACAGAATTCAGATACAAATAGAATCCAAGGAATTGGCCTCAATCTTTAACATCATAAAATCCACATTATGCAATTAGATTTTTCCAAATCGGAAAACGGACTCATCCCTGCCATCATCCAGGATGCGCAAACCAACGTTGTTCTGATGCTCGGCTATATGAACGAGGAAGCACTCTCGGCGACAAAGGAAAAAGGAAAAGTGACTTTTTACAGCCGAAGCAAGGACAGGCTTTGGACCAAAGGAGAAGAATCGGGCAACTTTCTGGAAGTTGTTTCCATCATCCCCGATTGCGACAACGATACCATCCTGATCAAAGCCAACCCGGCCGGACCTGTTTGTCACACAGGCAACGACACCTGTTTTGCAGAAAAAAACAGCGGCCACGTGGAATTCCTCGCCCACCTTCAGGACCTGATCGATCAGCGCCTGCAGGAAATGCCGGAAGGTTCTTACACCACTTCCCTCTTTAATAAAGGAATCAACAAAATCGCCCAGAAAGTGGGAGAAGAAGCAGTAGAAACGGTCATTGAAGCCAAAGACCGCAACGATGACCTCTTCCTCAATGAAGTGGCTGATCTCATCTATCACACCCTTGTCCTTTTGACAGCCAAAGGTTACCGCATTGAAGACGTTGTGAAAGTTCTGCAGGAAAGACACAAATAAATTTTGGATATGCCCCGGACTGGTACGGATTTATCAAATCAAATCATTGAAAAATATTACACCCCTGAACACCCGGCACGGGAAGTTCTGATCACCCACAGCCGGTTGGTCATGGAAAAAAGTGTGAAAATCGCAGAAACGCATCCCGAACTGGAGGCCGATGTGGATTTTATTGCAGAAGCAGCCATGTTGCACGACATCGGCATTTTTCTAACATGGGCCCCGGCAATCGGTTGCCATGGAGAATATCCTTATTTATGTCACGGCTATCTGGGGCGGGAACTATTGGAAAAAGAGAACCTGCCTAAACACGGTTTGGTTTGTGAACGCCACACGGGAATCGGCCTGACGGCAGAAGAGATCCGACAGCAACAACTTCCCTTGCCTCAGCGCGACATGGTACCGCAAACCCTAGAGGAACAGATCATCTGTTTTGCCGATACATTTTTCAGCAAAGGGCATGATGTGGAAAAAGAGAAAACACCTGATGAGGTAAGAGAAACGCTCAGGAAATATGGTGAAGAAAAAATCAAACAGTTTGATATTTGGTGCGACCTTTTCTTGTAATAACCTCTTACCTAACACAAAAATTCAAAACACATGCAACCTCATCCCGGCATCTGGCAGGAACCCATAACCATTTCTTCCTTCGATGTAGGCGCTTCCGGGCACCTGGAAGCAGCTGCGCTGATGCGTCATTTTCAGGAAACAGCTGCCCGGCATGCCGCCCACCTGAAGGTAGGTTTCGACGACCTCAGGCATGAAAACATTTTCTGGGCCCTCACCCACATACAAACCGAGATCAGCCGGTGGCCGGATATGAACGAAACCGTATGGTTTGAAACATGGCCCCGGGGCATTGAAAAACTTTATACCACCCGCGATTACCGTGTAAAAGACCAAAGCGGAAACACCATCATCAATGCAACCTCTGCCTGGATTATGGTGGACATAGAAAGAAAACGGCCGGTCCGGCCATCTGCCAGACTCTCAGACATTCCATTTGTGCCGGAAGTAAAAGCTCTGGGAAATTTTCCGGAAACCGTACATGAGTGGGATGAAGCTAAAGAAACTGCCACAAAAGAGAGAGAAGTTGTTTATTCAGACCTTGATATCAACGGACATGTCAACAACACCCGGTACGTAGAATGGATTATGGACGCAATGGCCCCATCAAATCAAAAGCAGCTGAAATCCCTTCATCTCCGGTTTATGCATGAATTCCTGGCTGAAGAAACAGCCTTGTTAAAAATGAATCCAAACTCAGAAAAACAAACCTTTCTAATATCAATCACTCACCGGGAGAGTAAAAAAACAGGATGCCTGGGATTTTTGGCATTTTACCGGGATTAACGAAACGACAAGTTTCCACAAATAAAAACGTCCCATACACAATACATGTACGGGACGTTTTTATATGAACAAGGTTTAACCTTTATTGCTGTGGCTGCTGTTGTTGTTGGCCTTGGTCACCAATTTTCTCGTCAACTTTCTTTTTAATTTCCGGATTTGAACTGTAAGCACTGATCATTTCCTGATACTTCGCAGGGCTCATGCCCTCATCGGAAATAATCTTGTTTACTTCCTGCTGGGTTTCCATCTGGATTCCCTGGATTTCTTCAGAAATACTCTTGAAAGTTTCCATGTCTTCTTCAGAAACATCCTCGGGTTCACCACCCTGTTGCATCTGACGGGCAATCTGGTTAAACTTATCCAGTTCCATCCCCTGGTCTTCAATTTCTTTCATCATCTTCTGCTCTGCTTCCTGCTGAATAGGCAACACCTGGGCAACAGCCTCGGCAAAAACATCAATCTCTTCCTCTGAGTAATCTTTCTGCTGCTGTTGTTGTTGCTGCTGCATCATCTGATCTTGATTTTGTTGAGCATGAACAACTCCGCCCATCAGAAACAAAACACTTAAAAATAAACCTGCTACTTTTTTCATGGTAGACATCATAATTACATTTTGGTTTTCACAATTGAAGAACGACACTTTTTATTTCAACTTCGGCTTCATCCCTCTTCAATTGAAATTAAAATTTTTATATTGCCGAAGCCATTAGCATTCAATATCTTAAAACAAACATACGAAATCAAAACAGAAAAACAAAACTTTTAAAATAGTTTTCATTTACAGAACAGGTTTTAACTGTCAGGGCCTAAATAGCCCTCAATCACTGAAATGCATATTTTTAATCAGTCTTAATCCAAAATACATCTTTTTTATTAATGTAGATTTTTATATATGTCTATTTTTCCTAATTTTACTTTGGTTTTTATTTAAACCACTCTGGTCTCACCTCCTTATATCCAAAGAGGCTAACGTCATTTATCAACAGGCAAAAAACAAGCCAAGATTTCAGCATAAAACAATGAATTAAAAACAACTCATCAGAAAAACCATTTTCAGCCCCATGAAAAAAATTGTTTTTTCAGTTATCGGCATCACAACAGGCCTTTTGATCCTGTTGAATCTGATATCGCACCCACCGCTTCAGAATCTTTCGGAGCTGAAGTTGAAACAAGAATATGCAATTAAGCCTGAACCTTCGGTTGACCATTCTTTGTTTGAGGAACTCCAAAACGAATTCACATCCCCCCAGGCAGTCACGGAAGCATGTATTGAATGCCACAACCAAAGTCACAAAGAAGTGATCGCTTCCAGTCATTGGAACTGGGAACGCATTTCCTATGTGGAGGGACGGGGGATTGCCAGCATGGGCAAAAGCAACGTCCTCAACAACTATTGCATCGGGGCCAGTTCTAATGAGCAATCTTGTGCTGCCTGCCACATCGGTTTTGGCATGACTGACGATCGTTTTGACTTTGACAATGCCCGAAATGTCGATTGCATGGTGTGCCACGACAACAGCGATGAATACATCAAAGGAGCCTCTATGGCCGGATATCCGGATCGATCGGTCAGTCTTTCACAGGTTGCCCAAAGCGTGGGAAGGCCGGAACGGATTAACTGCGGGGCCTGTCATTTTTATAGCGGGGGTGGCAACAACGTGAAACATGGCGACCTGGAAGAAGCACTCCTCGCCACCACGCGTGATGTAGATGTGCACATGGCGGCCAATGGAATGGACATGAGTTGTGTAGACTGTCATTCGGCCGAGAATCATGAGATGCAGGGAAAGCTGTATTCCGTCTCTTCCAGCGATCAAAACCGCCTCACCTGCGACGAATGCCATACCAACACCCCACACTTTGAGGAGACGATAGATCTCCACACCGGCAGGGTGGCCTGCCAAACCTGTCACATTCCAACTTATGCCAAAGTAAATCCTACAAAAATGGAATGGCGGTGGTCTGATGCCGGGCGAATGGAAGACGGAGCCCCCATTCAAGACACCGATACATCGGGTGTAGAGACTTATCTTTCCACCAAAGGTTCGTTTCGGTGGGAAAAAAATGTGGAACCCGAGTATTACTGGTTCAATGGCCACGCCACCCATTATGTACTAGGCGACAAAGTGGATTCCATACCTGTTCAGATCAACAGCCTGCTGGGATCGGCAGAAGATCCGGCCTCCAAAATATACCCCGTCAAGGTACACAGGGGCGACCAGATATACGATCCGGAAACAAACCTTCTAATTCAACCCAAACTGTGGGCTGAAGAGGAAGGTGACAGCGCCTACTGGAAAGATTTTGACTGGCACCTGGCTGCAGAAGCAGGGATGAAAAGGGTTGATCTTCCCTATAGTGGAAATCACGAATTTGTGGATACCGAGATGTACTGGCCGGTCAACCACATGGTGGCTCCCAAAGAAGATGCCCTTAGTTGTGAAGAATGCCATACCCGCGAAAACAGCAGGCTTGCAGGACTGGATGATTTTTACATGCCCGGGCGGGACACTCATGCCGGACTGGACCTGATCGGACGGTTACTCATCATTGCAGCCCTCGCAGGAGTAATATTACACGGAATTGGCCGCATCATTGCAGCAATAAAAAATAAAGAAATCGAAACCGAGGAGATCAACCGGGAACAAGAATAAACACCTTCACACTCCAAAAACTAAACACCAAAACTCCGAATGATGCAACAAAAGGTTTATATCTACAAAAGATTTGAACGGTTCTGGCACTGGTCACAAGCCGCCCTCATATTTTTCCTGGCCCTCAGCGGATTTGAAATCCACGGCAGTTTTACCTTTTTTGGTTATGAAAAGGCCGTTGAATATCATCAAACAGCCGCCTGGATGCTCCTGGGACTCATCGCTCTTGCCATATTCTGGCATCTGACCACCGGAGAATGGCGCCAGTATATCCCGACTTTCTCGAAACTCCAGGCCCAGGTGCACTATTACACGCTGGGCATATTCAAGGGAGAGCCTCATCCCACCCGGAAAAG